>JAFLJU010000229.1 GCA_022712835.1 Desulfobacteraceae bacterium | reverse complement strand
CGGGGTGAAAAGAAAAAAATGGCCTGGCAGCCAATGGCGGATGATCCGGTGTTTATCCTGGATGCCAAGGGCAATGCCGCCAATATTAAGGCGGATAATTCCTGTGCCTGTTACCTGCCGCCGGAAGCCACCTCCGCCCCAATAGCTGTCGCTTCCCAAGGTTTTTCGGAAAAAAAGAGGGCCGGGTGCATGGAATGCGGCAAGCCCCTCCAATATTTCAGTGAAAACAAGCCCCTGGCCTGCAGCCATTGCGGGCTTGTAAAACAGGCCAATGCCATGTGTGAGAACGGCCATTTTATCTGCGACACCTGTCACAGCAAGGATGCCCTTACCATTGTCACGGACATCTGTCTGAACACCTCTGAAACCGACATGATTAAAATTTTAAACACCATTCGAAACCATCCGGCCATGCCCCTCCACGGGCCGGAACATCATTTTGCGGTTCCCGGTGCCATTGTGGCGGCATACCGGAATTCCGGGGGCAGTGTCACCCGGGAGAAGATTTGTTCTGCCATTGAACGGGGAAAGGGAATCCCCGGCGGCTCCTGCGGGTTCTGGGGGGGCTGCGGCGCGGCCCTTGGGGTGGGAATCGCCTTTGGCATTATTCTGGAAAGCAATCCCATCGCCGCCGGACCCCGGCAAATGGTTCAACAGGTGGCCGGGAAAATTATCCTGGAATTGAGCCGGATAGAAGCCTCCAGGTGTTGCCAGCGGGAGGCATGGACTGCCATGCTCATTGCCAGGGATTTGTCTGAAACCCATCTGCCCATAACCCTTCGCGTGGATGATACCCTTGTCTGCACCCAGGCGGGACAAAACAAAGAATGTCCGGGTAGCCCCTGCCGGTTTTTTAAACAAGCACAGGGCGGATTGAAATTGATTTTTTAAAAACAATCTCATAAAGGATTGGTAACCCATATCCCTTTTTTATCTACGGGAACACCCTATACCAATCATAGAACGAGGTTTATTAAAAAATTCCCAACCGGGGCAGCTACAGTGATCGGGCGATAAAACGCGCCTCGACAAGTAACATCAGGCCGCCGCTGAAAAATATTTCTTTACATGAAGTTGCCAATATAGAATTATGCGATAAATAGTTAAACATGAACACAAGAAAGGATGCCATGACAAAAATCATTCGAAATCATGTGACCGAACGTATGAGTAGAATTGTTGTTCACAATAATACGGTTTATCTGTGCGGTCAGGTGGGAGAAGCAGACACCCCCATAAAAGATCAGGCAAAAGAAATGCTTGCCAGAGTGGACAAATTATTAATAGAGGCAGGCAGCAGCAGAGAACACATGCTTTCAGCGACAGTTTACCTGTCTGACATAAGATACTTTGCTGCGTTTAATGAGGTCTGGGATACATGGATTGTCCCTGGAAACCCGCCGGCTCGAGCATGTGTCGAAGCCCGCATGGCATCGCCGGGGCTATTTTGTGAGATTTCTGTTGTGGCAGCGCTGGCATAGTATACTGATTATAAAGATCTCAACATCTTTTCCGGATCTGATGCTGAACACGCTATAATCTCATTCGTATTTTTATGAAACATTTTCCGCTTATTACAAGAGCGGTTGAAATGGACAATTCAAGCACAGATAGGGTAAACAGCAAAAAAACGCTGTTACTGGACAAGCGATAAGCGTAATTGCCAAGTGTTATCATTAGAAACAGGAAAAAGAAAAATCTGATGCGGTAGAACTGCCATATTTTAGGAGATTTCAAAGCAAAAATCCGTTTGATGTTCCTTTTGCAGATGTGGATAAATAGGTATTTTGCCTTTATCATGCCGATTACCAAACCAGCTATAACAGCCGAAACAGTCACTGAAACCGGTGCACCAATCTTCACAGCTTCAATAAGCATTACCACACTTTTGAACAATAAAACGAGGACACCGGCAAACCAGACCAAAGCAGCCAATTTGACCAAAGTGGCCTTAGTCGCTGTCAACAGAACGCCAAGTCCAAATGTTTTTTCGACTTCAAAATTTCTGTCCATATTTTTCATGGCCCTATCACCTCTTTAGTCTCATAGGTGTTTCTCTAATTTAAACACTACAAGAGTTGAACCCTTACAACATTGATCTAAATCAAGATTTTAAGTTTTTCTGCAAAAGGCTGCCAGACAGCATATTACTAAAGGTATATCCCGTACCTTTGTGTTGATTAATGATGAAAACCCGAAAGAAATCCTTGGATTTATCTCCCTTAATGGGAAACCCTTGATATTATTCCTTCCGATAAAGACACTGGTTCACTTCCAATAATTCCTTAAATAAAGGACGAGGCTTTTTGGGCCCCCTTCATTTTATTGTTATCGCTTACCCAATTGCTGTCTGGCATGGGTGCATCTTGACTTTGTGAGAAGGCTTGGGTAATTATGGGGAATGAATATAAACCATACCATCAGCTGCGAACTTAAGCTGACTCAAAAACAGGTGGAAGCGGTGACAACCCTGCTGGACCAGGGGTCAACCATTCCTTTTATCGCCCGGTACAGAAAAGAGATGACCGATTCCCTGGACGAGGTGGCCATTGCTGATATCAGGGACCGGGCGCAAAGCTTAAAGGAGCTGTCTACCCGCAAGGAAGCCATCCTCAAGTCGCTGACCCAAAGGGAACTTCTGACTCAAGATCTGGAAACGGCCATTGCCAAGGCCGACTCCATGACGAAATTAGAAGACCTCTATGAACGATACCGGCCCAAAAAAAGAACCCGGGCCCAGGATGCCAGGGAAAAAGGACTTGCACCCCTGGCAACATTTCTTCTGGCCCAGAAGCACCAGGATCTTAGCGCCGAGGCCCCCAAATTTGTGAGTCCGGATAAAGGGGTGGCTTCTGTTGATGAGGCCCTGGCTGGTGCCAGGGACATCATTGCCGAAATTGTCAATGAAGACCCCAGGGCCCGGGAATCGGTTCGGGAGTTGTTTTCTGCCAAGGCCCAGATCATCTCCCGGCTGAAAAAGGGAAAAGAGGAAGAGGGTGCCAAGTTTCGAGATTATTTTGATTGGTCTGAATTGGCGTTTAAAGCCCCTTCCCACAGAGTGCTTGCCATGCTCAGGGGGCAAAATGAATCTATTCTGAACGTTCATGTGCTTCCCGAAGAAGAGATGGCCCTTATCCGGGTGGAACGGTTGTTCCTAAGACACCCCTCCAAAACCCATCCAGACATCCGGAGCCAGGTGAAACTTGCCGTCAAAGACGCTTATAAGCGATTGCTGTCCAAGTCCATTGAAAAAGAGAGCCTGGCCCGGCTGAAGCTTGCGGCAGACGACCAGGCCATTGCCGTGTTTGTCACCAATCTTAGGGAGTTGCTTTTGTCCGCGCCCCTGGGGCAAAAACGGGTGATGGCCATAGATCCTGGGTTTCGGACCGGGTGCAAGGTGGTCTGTCTGGATTCCCAGGGCAAACTGCTGGACCATGATGTGATATTTCCCCATGACAAGGGGCGGTCCCGGGCCATGCAGATGGTGGGTGATCTGGTGAAAAAATACAAAATTGAGGCCGTGGCCATCGGCAACGGCACCGCCGGCCGGGAAACCCAGGGGTTTGTCAAAGAGATAGGCCTGCCGCCGGGGGTTGAAGTGGTCATGGTGGATGAAAGCGGGGCATCTATCTACTCGGCCTCGGACATTGCCAGGCAGGAGTTTCCGGACCATGACATCACGGTCAGGGGATCGGTTTCCATTGGCAGACGGCTCATGGACCCATTGGCCGAGCTGGTGAAAATAGATCCCAAATCCATTGGCGTGGGGCAGTACCAGCATGATGTGGACCAGGCGCTGCTGAGAAACGGTCTGGACGATGTGGTCAAAAGCTGCGTCAACCAGGTGGGGGTGGAAGCCAATACCGCAAGCAAGGAGCTATTGGCCCAGGTTTCCGGTCTGAATTCGACCATCGCCGCCAACATGGTAGCCTATCGAAATGAACACGGTGCCTTTACCACCCGGAAGCAATTTTTAAAGGTGCCAAGGCTGGGACCCAAAGCGTTTGAACAGGCTGCCGGGTTTTTAAGGATTAAAAACGGGAAAAATTCGTTGGACAACAGCGGAATCCACCCGGAATCCTATGGGATTGTGGACCAGATGGCAAAATCGGTCGGGTGCAAAATTGAAGAACTGCTGCACAATGCCCAACAAGTGAAAACCATAGAACTGACCGATCATGTCACCCCAAAAGTGGGGCTGCCCACCCTTACCGATATTGTCAATGAGCTGGCAGTTCCGGGCCGTGATCCTCGACAGGCCTTTCAATCTTTTTCCTTTGATGAGACCATCCACAAGATTTCTGACCTTGTTCCGGGTATGAATGTGCCGGGAATTGTGACCAATGTGACGGCTTTCGGGGCCTTTGTAGACATTGGTGTTCACCAGGACGGCCTGGTTCACCTGAGCCAGTTGGCCGACCGGTATATCAAGGATCCCAGCGAGATTGTTTCGGTCCGGCAGCAGGTGCGGGTGAGGGTGCTTGAGGTGGATGTCAAACGCAAACGGATTTCCCTTTCCATGAAAAAGGAGAAATAATAGGGGGATTCCTTGTCTCCCCAGGTCTATCCGTTGTTTTCACCCGAACAGGTATAAAGGAAAGGTTTGTTGCTGCCGGTTTATTGGGCAACAATAAATTTGCCTACCACCTGGCCCTGTTTGTCCATGAGCAGAAGGGCATATCCATCAATGGTATACTGATAGGATGTCTGGAGCATGGCCAAAAAGGCCATTTCAGCTGCTATCCCTTCCTGGCATGCCATCCGGGTCATTCCCACCGGGCCGAAACTCAGCCTTTCCTCGACGGTGTTTATATCGGCAAAGAATGAATTACATCCATTGTTACCGGTGGCTTTCATTTCTTGTTTTGAAAAATGAATGTAGGGTCTTTTGGTTCCATCGGTGTTTTTGATGGGTCGCTGGTCAATCTCCACAAGGTTCCATTGTGTATCAAACAAAGATAAATGCTGGATAGTTGCTGGAGAATCGTTCTGGGCTGTGCATGAAATAATGGAAAAGAGCAGGATCAAAAGAATTACAAATTTGTTCATGGCATACACTCCTTAATTCGACACCGGTGTCTCCGGTCGGGCAAATTTTGCGATAATGGGATTATGATCTGAAAATGATTTGCAGTCAAGGGCCTGGATATCAACCAAGGTAAGATCCCTGGTATAAATTCTGTCCAGTTGGAATCCAAACCAGACCTTCACATGCTCGGGATCTCGGGGGCGGGCTTGGACAAGGTTCAGCTTGTCGGTAAACTCATTTAATATGGTTTCCCGGCTTTGGCGCCAGCAATTAAAATCTCCTGCCAGGACCATGGGGCCGACATGTCCCTTTATCAGCTCGAAGAGTTGTGATAACTCCCATTGATACCAGGCAAGGGACCTGAAATTAATGGCGTGGATATTGACCACCATTAACAACTCTTTATTTTTAAACCGATAAATGGTGATCAATGTATTTTTCCGGGTGGAGATGTAGGCTTCTTTTGCCCGGCTCATGTGAAACTGACTGGAAAAGGGATTTGCCCCGGCCGCCGTCACCACACCAGAAAAATGCCTGGGCAGCCTTATGTTGGCGGCTCCCACAAAGGGAAAGCCTGCAACGGAAAAAAGGGAGGGATAAAACCGAGCCTCCTGGAGGAGTATCAGGTCCAACCGGTATTTTTTTTTCCACTCCCGGATCAGGCTGGAAAAGTTTTTTTTCAGGTTTTCCTTGTGGACGTTCCAGCACAACAGATTAAATTCATCGGGGATGACGGCTTTTTCAAAAAGAACCGGGGAGTGTATCAGGGGGTTTGAGGG
>JAFLJU010000226.1 GCA_022712835.1 Desulfobacteraceae bacterium | reverse complement strand
CCTTGCCCATATATTTGTCCTCACCGATTCCCAATTTCTTTGGAGAGGCACCCGATGCGATGATCAGACTTTTTGTCCGTATACTACGGTCTTTGAGGACAATTTCCTTTATCCCCTCCGAAAGGTTCAGAGCGTGAACCTGGACAGTTTCTATTTCCAATCCCAGATCCTGGGCCTGGATTCTCATTTTTTCAGCCAGGTCATAGCCGCTGATGCCCTCGGGAAAGCCTGGATAATTTTCAATCCAATCTGTCACCAGAATCTGACCGCCGGGAACTGCTTTTTCGAGGAGAAGAACCTTCATCCTCGCTCTTGCGGCATAAATACCGGCAGTAAGTCCTGCCGGGCCGGCACCGATAATTACAAGGTCATAATCCGTATCTGCCATGGGTAAGACTCCTTACAAAATTCCTTTTATGGTCTCTTCAAGTTTTTCTTTTGCAACCATGCCGGTTATCTGTTCTGCTATTTCACCGTTTTTAAAGAAAATAAGCGTGGGAATGGCCTGAACTCCATATTTGCTGGGGCTTAAGGGATTCTCATCCACATTTACCTTTGTAAATCTCATCTGGTCGCCGTAGGTTTGACTAAGGGCTTCCACTGTGGGGCCAATGGCTTTGCAGGGACCGCACCAGGGGGCCCAGAAATCCACCATTACGGGTTTGTCTGATTTTAAAACAATTTCTTCGAAAGAATCGTCATCAATTTCTATAATATTTTCTGCCATGATCATTATCCTATTTCTAAATTAAAAATTGCCTGTAAATATATGTTCATATTTGCTCTTTGTCAATTGATCAATCTGGCGGACCCACCAGTGGAACCACCAGTGGACCCAAATGAAGTCAAGCCCTGAATCCAGTTGGAAATTTTTCTTCCAAATGATTTTAAATCCAGGGCCTGAATCCTTATTTTTCACACATCCATGGGGTTGTAAAACAGGTTCTTTTCTTACCAGTTTTCTGCCAAAACTTCAAAATGGGCCTGGGGATGGGCACAGGCCGGGCACATCTCAATGGCCTCTTCTCCTTCATGGACATATCCGCAATTGCGGCATCGCCATTTTGTACCGGCATCTTTTTTAAACACTTTGCCAGCCTCCACATTGGCGGCAAGATCTGCATAGCGTTTCCCGTGCTGTTTTTCAGCGACTGAAATCATTTCAAAGATCATGGCAACTGCATCAAATCCCTCTTCCTTTGCAATGGCTGCAAAGTCAGGGTACATCTGGGTCCATTCATACTCTTCTCCGGCAGCAGCGGCTTTTAAATTTTCAAGGGTGGTGCCTATTACCCCGGCAGGAAATGCTGCGGTGATCTCTACTTCTCCGCCTTCCAGAAAGTTAAAAAACCGTTTGGCATGTTCTTTCTCCTGGCTGGCTGTTTCCGTAAAAATTTCTGAAATCTGGACATAGCCTTCTTTTTTAGCCGCACTGGCAAAATAGGTGTATCTGTTACGGGCCTGTGATTCCCCGGCAAATGCGGTCAACAGGTTCTTTTCAGTCCGGGTTCCTTTTAAACTTGCCATACTTTTTTCCTCCTATGTGTTTAAGGTATGAATTGTGACAGTTTTTTGTATCATAGGTTTCTCAAGGTTAATAAAATCAATAGTTATGGCGTTCAGGCCTGTGGTGCCGCGTCTATTAAATGATGAAAGAACTATTAAAATAAAATCAAGCTATTAACCTGCTAATTAACCTATTATTATGATACTTAAAATATCTGATACTTGGGTTTGATTTATACTATAATTATAATTGTTTTAAAAGATATTTATCTGCAAAAATCGGCCGGGAGGACAGATGAAGAAATTTTTGGGAATCATATTGATCTTATGTCTTGGTAGCAGCCTTTGCGGAGCTGAAAGTCGGCATGAAATTGATGCACTGATTCATAAATCCAAACTGGGAAATACGAGGGCCATGTGCGACCTGGCCCTGGTATACTTTCATGGCAAAGGGGTGTTAAAAGATCCGTCCAAGGCAAAATGCTGGGTGCAAAAAGCCCATGACCAGGGATCAAAACGAGCGGGTAAAATATGGAATGATCTTGGCCTGTGGCAGTATTCCGGAACCTGTGATCTTTCTTTTGAGGATGAATCTTCCCCGGTATATCGGTCCGGTGAAATCTATCAAGAGCCGGTGACGGGTATCTCTTTTGTCTGGGTGGACGGAGGGTGTTTTTCCATGGGTTGTCATAGGAGTGCCGGTCGGTGTGAAAAGGATGAAAAACCCGTCCATAAAGTTTGCCTGGATGGTTTTTGGATGGGGGTTTTTGAAGTGACCCAGGGTCAATGGCAAGAACTCATGGGGAGCAATCCCTCCCGGTTTAATCTGGGGGCGGATTATCCGGTGGAGCAGGTTTCCTTTGGTGAGGTGACGCAATTTATTCGATTGCTGAAAGCCGATACGGGAATGGGATTTGCCCTTCCTACAGAAGCCCAGTGGGAGTATGCCTGTAGAGACGGGGGGCGTAAAAAAACCTATCCCTGGGGCAGGGAATCCTATCTTCCCGAGGAAAATTGCGGCACTTGTAACACAGGAGCGCTTCGGGGGAGAACCGCAGTTGTGGGCAGTTTTCCGCCCAACGATATAGGGCTCCACGACATGGGGGGCAATGTCAGGGAATGGTGCCGGGATGTATATGATAAAAAGGCCTATGAAACCCATGCATCGGAAAATCCGCTGCGCCGCAGGGGCGGCAACTTGCGGGTGGTCCGGGGAGGCTCTTTTGCTGACAACACCTCTTTCTTGCGGTGTTCCGGAAGGAATAGTGCCCTTTCTTCCATGAAAAGCGAGTATATAGGCTTTCGACTGGTGCTAAAAAGGTAAAGCAAAAACCATCAAATGTGGACAGGAGATATTACTTGCATAATTCATGTTGTGTTATAGTCGGTGCCGGTCCTGGGCTAGGGATGAATATAGCCCGTCGGTTTGCACAAGGCGGCTTCGATATAGCCTTGATCAGTCGTGATCAGAGAAAATTGGATGGTCTATCCGAAAAATTAAACTCGGAAGGTTATACCGTTCAAGGCTTTGCCGCCGATGCCGCCATGGAACAAGAGCTTCAATCAGCTTTTGATCGCATTACCCAATGGAACGACAATGTCGGGGCGCTGATCTATAACGCTGCCGCAATGATCTCCGATAATGTACTTGATTTAACACCGAGTACTATGATGAACAAGATGGCTCTGAATCTCGGAGGTGCAATTTGTTCGGTCAATCAGATATTACCAACTATGCGTAGGCGTGGCAGTGGCACAATCCTGATTACCGGTGGTGGGCTTGGGCTTGAACCATATCCTGACTGGGCATCACTTTCCGCCGGGAAAGCCGCATTACGTAACTACACGATCGCACTACACAAGGCACTATCTCCGGAAGAAATCCATGTAGCGGTTATCACAGTTTGCGGTATTGTAGAAACTGGTGGGCAATTTGACCCTGATCGAATAGCCGAAGAATACTGGCAACTCCATGCTGAGTCCAAACCGAACTGGCGACGGGAACTGGTTTATCTTCCACAAGGTGCAGATCCTTATTACAACGATTCAGCTGAGGTATATAGATCAACTTCATTACCGATAAGTGTAGAATCAGGTAGCCATTAAAACATGCATCAGACCCACAGCTTATTCAAAACAGGTATTATTTGATGTCCTTGTGACAGTGTAACAGATATCTCAATTAACAAAAATAATACGTCCACCTGATTTTGCACCACCATGATACCCAAACACCTGCGCGATACCAAGAAAACAATTAATTTTCAATTCGAATAAACCGGAACGGGTTTGGGCTGTCTTTGTTCCATCATTTTTAAATACTTCTAATTTTTAATGACTGGTGATCGAGAATTGCTGGGGAATTATGAAAAACCTTGACAAA
>JAFLJU010000169.1 GCA_022712835.1 Desulfobacteraceae bacterium | reverse complement strand
GTGGGCTCCTGCTCAAGCCCTGGTTCATCAAACATCAGGTCAACCTTAGGCGCATCATATGATATGGATAAATCGGCTACCCGTGTGTCACCTGCTACCGGCGTGTCATCTGCTACCGGCGTATCATCTGCTACCGGCGTATCATCTGCTACCGGCGTATCATCTGCTACCGGCGTGTTACCGGCTACCGGTATGGTAGTTTCAAAGATAAGGGTTTCCGGGTCATGGAAATCTAATTTGATGTTGTCAAAGTCTGTTTGATTTGCCGGGGTTTCATGGGTCAGATCAGATTCGTCAATATCAAAGTCGTCAATATCAAACTCATCAATATCAAAGTCAAAATCATCAGATGTCAGATTATCATCTTCAATTTCACCTTCTGAGTCAAAGCTGATTTCAATTTCAAAGGCCTCTTCTCCAGGCGCTTCCATCTCCGTATCGTCTATTTCAAACTCAAGTCCGGAAAAATCAAACAGGAGTTCTTCTTCAGAGTCAAGATGGCTCTCCGGCACCTGGGGAAAGGCTATAAAAACATGATTGCACGAACCACAACGTACTTTGGAGCCTCCTGCTTTTAAAAGGGATGCATCAAGATTAAAGTGTATAGAACACTTGTTACAAATAATAATCATTGCGCATCCCTCTCGTTTTACAATTTCTCAACATGAATTGCTGACAGATTGCCAGATCCTTTCAGAATGCAGGAACTCTCATAGCATTATTCATTAACAAATAAGTCCAGGGCATCAATATGAACGGGATCCTGGGTATCAATAACATGAACAATCTCTTTGTGCAGTCGCCTCTTCAATTCTCCGAAAATCCCTCTTTTTTTCATAAATGTCCCGGCAAACCCCATGGCATCTGCCATTAAAGTTTCCTGATCATCACAGGCTTTCATAATGACACCGCTTGCCACCAAATCCTGGGCTCCCATTCGTTTTCCCGAAAGAATCATCTCATTAAATTGATATTCAGGAATGGATTTTCTAACAAAGGCGATCATCCCAGGAAGAAAGGGTATACTGACATCCACCTCGGGAAAACAAAAAAAGCCTCTATCCTTCTTCATAAATCTAAAGTCGCAGGCACAGGCCAGTATGGCACCATTACCAAATGCATGTCCATTGATGGCGGCTATCACAGGGATTGGCATCAAAAGAATCCGTTTAAAAATATTGTTCATTCCATACATAAAGGATTTCATACTCTCAGAATCGTTTTCCTGCATTTTTGACCCCATCCATTCGATATCAATCCCCTGGGAAAAATTCTTTTCATCCGAGGATGTCAAAACGATGGAATATATACTGGTATCTTCCAAAATTTCATCAAAACACCGATTCAATTGTTTTTCAAATTCAAGATTTTGCTTATTGGCACCGTTGCACATAGTGACCACAGCGATGCTCGTTTCTTTTCTCCACTCAATGACTGCCATATAAAAACTCCCGAAAATTATGTTCATTTATTCAAAAAAACAATGTTCCTATCATTTAAATTAAATCCAGTTTTTTTTCAAGGTTGAACATCGGTTTTCTATCTTTAAACCTTGGTAAAAACTTCATTGACAACCCTAGTTTTTTCTGACAAGCTCCCTTGTTATTGCTGATCCCAAAGTATCAGTTGATTGCAATTCATACGAACAGGAACCTGCCATGATAATAGGATTAGATGTTGGCGGTACAAATACTGATGCTGTTCTCCTCAGCAGCAACGGTATTGAAAAGAAAGTAAAAGTACCTACAGAGCCTACCAATCTATTCAATAGTGTACTCTCATGTTTCACAAAGCTGCTGGAAACCACAGATCCCAACCTCATAAAACGGGTGGTGATTTCTACCACCTTGACGACCAATGCCCTTGTACAGCAAGAGATGGAGCCCATCGGCATGATTGTTTCAGCAGGGCCTGGCATCGACCCAAAATACTTTAGCACCGGAGACCATTACTACACCGTCGCAGGCTCCATCAACCACCGGGGAAGGGAAAAAGCCCCGGTAAATAAGATGGAAATTGAAGACATTGCCAAACGGTTAAAAAAAGACGGGGTGGAATATGTCGGAGTGGTCAGCAAGTTTTGCGTCCGGAACCCCGCCCATGAGATCCTTATCAAACGGATACTCAATAAACACTTTAAAAAAATTTTCCTGGGTCACCATGTATCGGGAAATTTAAATTTTCCCCGGAGGATTGCCACCACCCATTTAAATGCGGCGGTCTTTGACCTTCACAAAGACTTTTTTGAAGCGGTCAAAAAATCCCTTGCCGAAATGGGACTGGAAATTCCCATCCAAATTTTAAAGGCCGACGGCGGCACCATGTCCCTTGAATCTTCCATGAATTTCCCCGGGCAGACAGTTTTATCGGGCCCTGCTGCCAGCATCCTGGGCGCCATTCCCCATGCCACTGCCAACCAGGACGCCATTGTCTTAGATATTGGCGGCACCACAACGGATATTGCCTTCCTGGTGGATAAAGCCCCCTTACTGGAACCTGTGGGAATCAAACGAGGACAATACAAGAGCCTGATCCGCTCCCTTAGAACCGATTCAAAGGGGATTGGCGGGGACAGTGCGCTTCGGGTGAATCAGGGCGAGTTATCCATTGGCCCGGACAGACAGGGACCTGCCATGGCATTTGGCGGCTTAGTTCCCACCCCCACCGACGCATTGGTGGTATTGGGGTTGATGGATCACGGAGACAAGGATAAGGCCGGGGCAGGGATTCATACGATTGCCCAGCAATTGAACCTTTCCGATATGGATGCCGCAGACCATATCTTCAAAAAATGCTGCACCATTATTTTGAAAAAAACCTTTGAAATGATAGATGAACTCAATTCCCAGCCCGTGTATACGGTCCATGATTTTCTGGAAGGATATAAACTCAGCCCCCGGAAAATCCTGTTGCTGGGGGGACCGGCAAAATTCTTTGCAGAAAAGATAGAAGAACTTTACCACATTGAAACCCTGGCAGTCCCTGAATCATCCGTTGCCAATGCCATTGGGGCAGCTCTTGCCAGAACCACCTGTGAAGTTTCCTTAAATGCCGATACCGAACAAGGGATCGTAACCGCCCATGAAGAAGATTTTGCCGAACCCATTTCAAAAAACTATTCAGAAGATGACCTGATCGAAACTGCCTATACCCTGCTCAAGGAAAAAGCCCTGAATTCAGGAGCAGACAAGGAAAACCTGGAAGAGGTGGAGGTGGTTGAATTCCAAAAATTCAATATTGTCCGAAATTTTTCACCCAGAGGAAAAATATACAGAGCAAAAATCCAACTCAAACCGGGCCTGATCAAAGGTTATGAAACGATTTTGCATTAGAATCACGAGGGAAATATGTTAAAAGCATTAAACAAAACAGGACTGGTATTCTTCCCTGCATTTGACTGGGCCATTGACCCTACCCATCCGGAAAGAGAAGAACGACTGTTGTATACCCAGGACCAGGTCCTTGAAGAGGGTATTTTTGATATCCCGGGAATTATTGAATACAAACCAGATCTTGCAAGTGTACAGGATATTCGGAGAACCCATTTTTGTGTGCCGGATGAACCCTCGGTGACCACCGAATCCCATCTCATCAGTGCTGGCGGCGCCCTGGCCATTGCCAATGCCGTTATGAACAAGGAAGTCAAAAATGGATTTGCCCTTGTCAGACCCCCGGGCCATCATGCCATGCGGGTCTCCCACGGCGGAAGAGGATTTTGCCATATCAACATGGAAGCCATCATGGTGGAGTATATCCGATCCAAGTATGGCGTAAAAAAGATTGCCATCATAGATACAGACTGCCACCACGGGGACGGCACCAATGATATTTTCTGGCATGACCCGGATGTCTTGTTTATCTCCCTTCACCAGGACGGCAGAACCATGTATCCTGGAACCGGGTTTCCCGGTGAGCTTGGTGGGCCAAACGCCAAGGGATCCAACCTGAATATTCCCTTACCACCGGGCACCTCAACGGAAGGATATCTCTATGTCATCCGCAATTGCGTAATGCCCATACTAGCAGAATTCAAACCCGATATAGTGGTCAATTCCGCTGGCCAGGACAACCACTATACCGACCCTTTGACCAATATGAACTTTTCCGCCCAGGGGTATGCAAAACTGACCTCCCTGCTCAAACCGGACATTGCCGTCCTTGAAGGCGGATATGCCATTGAGGGAGCCCTCCCTTATGTCAATCTAGGCATTATTCTTGCCTTGGCCGGATTGGATTATTCCGGTGTGGTGGAACCGGATTATAACCCGGAAAAGCTCAAACAATCGGTGAGTATTACCGACAAGATCAAGAAGACCACCGACCAAATCAATGCCTATTGGCACCAGCGCCATGAATTACGGGAAAAATCCGGCAAACCCGGTGAACTGATAGTTCGTCACAGAGAAGTTTTCTATGACACCGACAACATATTTGAACGGCAAAAGGAAAAAAT
This sequence comes from Desulfobacteraceae bacterium, assembly GCA_022712835.1. The sequence goes on along the minus strand of JAFLJU010000169.1, from coordinate 1,303 downwards.
ATGGATATGCCGGGACTGTGGCGGCAGCTTTGAAATTGATTCAAAGGCCACTCCAGGCCACCATGTTTTAGGAGTCCACATCCCCATAAATGCCTGTAAGTCCTGCCAGGAAAAAGGATATGATTTTTTTGAAAAAGCCGACAAAACTAAATATGAACGAATTTATCTCCAGGACAGGCCAAAAGATCAGTATGAGATTAAATAAGAATTTACTTTTCCCCCAAAATTGACCCAGCCCATGGGTCCTGAAAAACTGAATAATCTAAAGACAAGATCCCTTGTGATCCATTTCATAAGGGATTTTTTCATGGGCCAGCACTTTCTCGAAGTGGAAACCCCCATCCGTTGTCCCAACATTATTCCAGAAGCCCATATCGATCCTTTGTTGTCAGAATCCCATTATTTGCAAGCATCCCCGGAACTATGCATGAAACGGCTTTTATCCCAAGGCCATGAAAAAATTTTTCAGATCTGCAAATGCTTTCGGAAAAATGAACGCGGCCCCCGGCATCTGCCGGAACTCACCCTGCTTGAGTGGTATACCAAAGACACCACCTATCTTAATTTGATGGACCAATGCCAGGGACTCTTCCGACACATTGCAGAGAAATTGGGCATGGGGACCCATCTTGCCTACCAGGATGAGACCATCGACCTAGGATCTCCCTTTGACAGGATTACCGTTGAACAGGCGTTTAGCATCCATGGATCAAAGTCCGCTATCCAGGCCCTTGAAGACGGCAGTTTCGACGAAATCATGAGTTTTGAGGTTGAACCCTGCCTGGGGAAGGAACGACCCTGTATCCTATATGATTACCCTGCCCCCCTTGCCTCCCTGGCCAAACTCAAACCAAAAAACAAAGAACTTGCCCAACGGTTTGAGCTCTATGTCGCGGGAATAGAACTTGCAAACGGGTTTACAGAGCTGACAGATCCTGTTCTTCAACGGAAACGGTTTTTAAAGGAAAACAACCTGCGCCTAACCCGAGGGGAGACAGCCCTTCCCATGCCGGAAAAATTTCTTTCCGACCTAAACACCATGCCCGAGGCGGCTGGCATTGCCCTAGGGATCGACCGGCTTGTCATGCTCTTTTGCAATGCTTCCACCATTGATGAAGTGGTGGCGTTCACTCCGGAATCCCTCTAATAATCCGGTAAGATTTATCTTACAGAACGCCTTTCCTGCCCATTCCAGATCAGTGTGGTCTGTAAATTATAAAAAACCCAGCCATTATAGGGGTAGTCGGGGGAATCTTTGAATACTGAAAAGGGTTGGCTATAGCCAGTTGTCTGCTGGCAAATT
>JAFLJU010000179.1 GCA_022712835.1 Desulfobacteraceae bacterium | reverse complement strand
CTAATTTTGATGTTGCGTAAAGCTCCTTGGCACCTCCTCTTCTTTAAATGGACAAAAAATGGGCAAAAAAAAACCACGAAACCATATCATCCGTTTTTATGGATGCATGCCTTCTTGGCTGAAATTAGTTATCTTAAATTCTTAAAACGTACCGTTGGCAGCTTCTACTGCCAAATTTGAAGTATACATAATGCTTTCATATGAGTATGTCAACAACAAAAAAAGCAAAACCAATAGTTCGCTCAACTACCGCCAATAGCGTAATTGTCTTGCTGTAACTTTATTTTTCAAACAAACCGGCACCAAAAAATTTGTTGCCGCTGACTCAAGAGCGTGTCATACTTGTCGGCATGATTAAAGAACAGCGTATATGGTTAAGGCTATCATTGAAGGGGAGATCAAGGCGGTTTTGAAAGATGTGTAACAAATGCGTATATCTTAAAAAATGGCCAAGAGGAATTGATTTTGGAATCCGTAGATAAACATGTTAGATAAAAACAATCAAGCCTGCAAAACAGCAGGGTCCATATTAACCCTTTTGATTGTATTCAACCTTGTCTTCCAGGGCATGGCACTCTCTGTACATCGTTATTATTCCCATCATTCTGAACACTTTTTTTCTGATACGGCTGTTTCCCAAAAAGTTCATATCGCCGGCAGGTCCCATGCCCACGCACTTCATGAAGATGATTTTTCCCTTGAAGAAATGTCGCCCTTTAAAACAGGAACCTCTAAAGAATGCCTGATATGTAAAATTCTCGATACCCTCCACAATCCCTTTGCATTTAACAATCAAAAAATCGATTTCTTCACCCCATTGCGTTTTAAAGAAAGCAACTGCAATTTTGATGTGTTCATCTGCCAATGCCAACAGATATACAATCCAAGAGCGCCACCTCTCGCGCTTGATCATTCTGCCTGAAATATTATTATCCTTATCGTCCATTACTGGTTGATAAAACGTATATGACCTCAAAAGTTCTTTACACTTTTTTGGACAGGTATATCTATCTTCCGTTATCTGGGTCCATCTGCACTTCATATTTTTAAAACCAGAAGGATGCCGGATCTTTAAATACATAAAATCGCGTAAGAGGTAAAAAATGAAATTTATTATACAATACCTGGTGCCCGCAGCCGTTGCCCTGGTAATACTGCTGCCCTTAAGCACATTTGCAAATTCCCCCATTAATGTCCACGTCAGTATTCTGCCCCAAAAATATTTTGTCGAAAGAATCGGAAAGGACCGTGTTAACGTAGATATCCTGGTAAAACCGGGCAAAAGCCCGTCCACCTATTCTCCATCCCCTGATCAGATAAAAAAACTGATGGTATCCGATGTTTATTTCAGGATTGGTGTGCCTTTTGAAAATGGGATTCTACCCCAACTTGAATCCATTGCCAAAGTAAAGATTGTGGATACCCGGGAAGGCATTGAATTGAGACAGATGGAAGAAGAGGAAAGCCAGGATCATCATAAGGATGCAGGCCACCATGATGACAAGGAGGAGCATCACCATTTGGGGAATGATCCCCATATCTGGATGAGCCCTGTGACGGTAAAGATACAGGCCCATACAATTTTCCAGACACTTTCACGTATGGATCCGGACGGCCAGGAAAAGTATAAAACCAATTATGACCGCTTTGTTAAAGACCTGGATGATCTTGACAATCGCCTGAAAACCGTACTCAAAGAGTTAAAAGGGGGGAATCTGTTTGTCTTCCACCCGGCTTTTGGATATTTTACAGATACTTACGGATTAAAACAAATTGCCGTCGAAACCATGGGGAAAGCACCCAAAGGCAAAGCGCTTTCCAAGATTATCAAGCTTGCAAAAAAAGAAAAAACACGGGTGATCTTTGTCCAGCCCCAGTTTGACCGGAACGCAGCAGAAAAGATTGCATCTGCCATAAACGGTGCTGTTGTATCCATAGATCCCCTTGCCTATGATTACCTGTCCAACATGGAAAAAATGGCACATGCCATTGCTGAAGGCCTGAAATAATTAATGAAATATCCTGATAACAATTTAAACGCCACCCCTTTTCCCGTTGATACGACTTGCGGGTGTCACCATGAAGCGCAGGGCGGAGCCGTATCCAGTGCCGGTAGAAACATACAGGTCCTGTTTCTGGTATCTGCCCTGCTCATGGTGGCATTCCATGCAAGAACGGAACAATTTGTCACCTTTTCCATCATTTTCAGTTCCATTGTCCTTGAAGCCCTCCCCTTCATGTTGTTGGGAACCCTTTTAGGCGGATTCATAGAAATTTTTCTATCCAGGGAACGCCTGATTAATATCCTGCCGAAAAGAAAACATGATGCGATTATCTTTGCGGCATTATTAGGGATTATTTTTCCTGTGTGCGAATGCGCCATTGTGCCGGTTGTCAGAAAATTTCTAAACAAAGGTATGCCGCTGGGATCGGCTGTTGCTTTCCTCCTGGCTGGTCCCATTGTCAATCCCCTGGTATTTGCATCGACATATGTGGCATATTCTTTCAGTTTCGAGACTGCTGCTTTAAGGGGTCTTACAGGATTTTTTATTGCAGTGGTCATTGGTATCCTTATTGATTCCTGTCTGTCAAAGACCCAGGCTCTGAAACAAACACCTCCTGTCCACACATGCTGCCATGATAATGGAGATATGACAAAGCTGCCATTGACAAAGAAAGTGTTTGCTGCTTTCCGGCATGGTGCAACAGATTTTTATGATATCGGCCGGTTTCTCATTATGGGTGCATTCATTGCCGCTGCCCTGCAGACCCTTGTCCCCCGGCAGGCATTCATCTCTGTCATGCCAGGCCCTGTGACGGCCATTGTGTCCATGATGGTGCTTGCTGTGGTACTCAACCTGTGCAGTGAGGCGGATGCATTTATTGCATCCTCTTTTCAACCGATCGGGGTACCGCTTTCCGCACAGCTTGCCTTTATGGTGCTGGGGCCCATGCTGGATATAAAGCTTATCATGATGTATTTAAGTGTGTTTACCCGAAAAATGATCATTCTTCTCTCCAGCATGGTCATTCTTTCTGTATTTCTTGCAATGATTTTTCTGGAGTTTTCAGGATGGCTGTAACGTATAAAAAAAACAGGTTTAAATTTCTGAGCATGCCGCTTATGGTGATGGCTTTGTGGATCATTGCCCTGATATTTTTAATAAAAGATGACCAATATACCCTGTTTTTAAAACCTGAATTTGGCATTCTGCTTTATATAAGTCTTTTGATCTGCTGTCTTTTTGCCGGAAGTCTTTTGATATCTAAAACAAACCATCATGTACAGGACTCAATGGTAAAGGGAATGATCACCCTTCTTCCCATATTATTTATTTTGTCTGCAGGAGACAACACCCTTGGCAGCTATGCACTCTCCAAGCGGACACTGGTTGCACCCCAGCAAAGCGACCCAAGGCCCGGACCCGGCACCATAAAGGAAAAGGGCACTGAAACCATTAATATCTCCATCTTCAGTCTGACAAAGGAATGGGAGAAATATAAAGGCAGCAAGGTGAGCATTGAAGGGCTGTTCCATGAACCAGTAGGGAATGATAAAGATATGGCCATAGTGTTCAGGTATTTTGTGACCTGCTGCGCCGCAGATGCCATGCCCGTTGGCGTCGTCATTAAAAGAGAAAAAATTCAGCAAATGAAGAATAATGACTGGGTCCGGGTAACCGGAGTGGTTCGCGAGGAAACAATGGACGGGCTTTCTGTCATTTTCATGGAGTTGGAGCAGATTGAAAAAACGACCATGCCCTCAAAAAGCGCGATTTATATTTATAATTAATTTTATATTCCCCATGGGAAAAGAGAACCAAAATATGGATATGACCAAAAATGGTGCAGCCTATATTGAGCCTGTCATTCTTAAATCTATTTTGATCATTTTTTGTTTTTTATTTGTCCTGGTCGAAACCCCATGGGCCCATCCCCATGTTTTTATTGCCCAGCGCCTAAAAATTGTTACCAATGGTAAGGGCTTGACCGGTTTTAATATATACTGGGAATTTGATGAAATGTTTTCCACCATGATCTGTGATGATCATGACCTTAATAAGAACGGGATTCTTGAAGAGGCTGAGGTGGCCTCTATTAAGGAAAAAGCATTTTCATATATTGCCGAATTTAATTATTTTATTTATGTAAAAATTGACGGCACACCCTTTCAGGTAAAATATGTGACCCGTTTTACTGCCAGACTTGAAAATGGAAAATTGATTTATGAATTTTTCATTCCCTGCCATGTCAGTGCCCTAAAAAAATTTAAACACATTAATATTGCTTCCTATGACCCGACCTATTATTCGGGCATTTATTTTACAGAGCAGGAGCCTTATACAATTGACAACAATGGTCCTTTTGAAGTCATAGCTCAAATCAAAGAAGACAAGTCCACATCCTTTTATTATGACATGGTTCACCCCTGGACCCTGTTTTTGGATTTCAGGTTAAAGCTATGAACAAAATATATACGTCTCTCGTTTTGCTGTGTATCCTCTTTTTATCCGCTTCAGCAGCCACTGCCGGCAATCCGTTTACTTCAAAACCGGAACAACAGCATTCTACCTTAAGACCACAGGTTCAGTTTGCTTTTTTTGTTAAACTCGTGATGTGGCAGCAGCAATTACGGCAAAAAATGGCAGATTTAATCCGCAGTGTCCAAACAACAAAGCGCATGGCACCTGTCTTTTTTCTCATGGCCTGTTCTTTTGCCTATGGTGTGATCCATTCGGCTGGACCTGGTCATGGGAAAGCGATTGCCCTGTCTTATATTCTGTCCTGTAAACCAGGTATTTTTCAGGGGCTGATTTTCGGTAACATGGTGGCATTAACCCATGGATTTTCCGGTATCCTGTTTATTCTGGCAGTTAAATTTTTATTTCAGACTCAGGTTTCAGGATCATTGGAAGTCGTGACGCACATCACTCAGATCATCAGTTTTTCTTTGATTATTCTTCTCGGGCTGACGATTTTCCTGAAAAGCATGTATAAATGGATAAAAAAACCAGCACCATCTCAAACCCGTCATTTTGCCAATCCCTATATGACAGCACTGGCAGTGGGAATTATCCCCTGCCCCGGCGTGGTGATGGTGATGCTGTTTGCCATATCCTTAAATCTGACATGGCTTGGGATTCTCCTCGGCATTTGTATTTCAATTGGTATGGCCACCACCATCAGCGGTATTGTCATTCTGGGAATATCGGGGAAATCGTTTTTATTTTTGGTCACGTCAAACCACAAAAAACTGTTTGCCATCATTGAACCTGCCTTTGAAACTATGGCAAGCCTGATTATAGCAGGACTTGGGTCGTTTTTTTTGCTAACACTCTAAGGCCTGAATTTGGGAATGCCATGATCTTAAGGGATCAATTCCTGTTTGAGCATGCAGCAGGCGATTTTATGGATTGGTTTGCCACCTGTGTCATAGGAAAGGTTACCGGGCTGAATCATCTTGTTCATGACGCAGCCTTCGGGGATGGTCAGCTTAAACAGATCCATTTCATTGATAGGCGGCATGGCCACAAGCCGATTGTCTATAATCTCATGGGAGTGCAGGGGGAAATCTTCACAGATTGGGCATTGATACACCCTGCCATTGGGAAATACAAAGAAATTTTTGGCGACATTCCCGGCGCATTGAAAGACTTCATCATTGGATAAAAACACCTTGGGATAGGTGACAACAATGCCGTGGGAAGCAATTTCTTCAGCTATTTTTGGGATGGTTTCAAGCCAAGAGTCCTTTGATACCTGGAGTGCATGGGGTATTTGGGAAGACAGATGAGATGTTGAGGATTCCCCCCGCATGCCGATTACCTGGATAAAAAACCGGTCGATTACCAATCCCTGCACAAGGGCGGGCATTTGAGTCAGCTCGTGGATATTTTTATCTGACACCGTGTAGATCATGGAACAGGCAAATCCCTTTCCCCTTGCCTTTTGAATGCCTGCAAGGACAACATCATAGCTGCCTTTCCCCCGGATGGTATCATTGGTTTCGCGTGTGGCGCCGTCAAGGGAAAAACTTAAAAAATCAACCTCATCTGGGCTGAGTTTGTCCAGGATATAATGGAAGAGATATCCGTTGGTGTCGATGGTGATGGATGTAAAGTGGAGGCACCGTGCCTCTTTGACGGCCAGGTGAAGAGCCGGGTGAAGGGTGGGCTCTCCTCCCAGCAGGACCAGAGTGGTTTGATAGGCTCTAGGGGCAAAAATTCCCAGCCAGT
>JAFLJU010000352.1 GCA_022712835.1 Desulfobacteraceae bacterium | reverse complement strand
CTGGGAGCCGGTGTCACGAACCAGAAAATGGTATCCTTAAGTTTTGGTACCACCGCCACGGTCCAGACCACTTCCCAAAAATATTTTGAGGCCATCCCGTTCATGCCGCCCTATCCGGCCCCGGTACCCGGGTGTTATAATCCCGAAGTGGAAATCTTCCGGGGGTTTTGGATGATTTCCTGGTTCAAACAGGAATTTGCCCATAAGGAGGTTCAAGAGGCACACGAACTTGGGATTGTCCCCGAGGAGGTCCTCAACCGCTGTCTTGAGCGTACAAGCCCCGGCGCCATGGGGCTTGTGGTGCAACCCTATTGGGGGGCCGGACTGGATCACCCCGATGCCAAGGGTGCCATGATCGGGTTCGGGGATGTCCACACCAAGGACCATATCTATAGGGCCGTGATTGAAGGTCTTGGCTTTGCCCTTTTCGAAGGCATGGAAAAGATTCAAAAAAAAGGAAAGATCCGGGTTGAAAAAGCCACGGTTTCAGGCGGGGCATCCCAGAGCGATGAAATTTGTAAAATCACCGCTGATATTTTCAACCTTCCCATGGTAAAGGGACAAACCCATGAAACATCAGGGCTTGGGGTTGCGATCCTCACGGCTATAGGGGTGGGGATATATCCGGGGATTGACCAGGCCGTTGCCAACATGGTCCGGATAAAAACCGTGTTTGAACCAGACCCCAAAAATGTCATTCTATATGAGCAATTGTACTCGAAGGTCTACCAGAAAATGTACAAGGCTCTGGCCCCGTTATATTCACAAATTCAGGAAATTACAGGATACCCGGAAAAATGAAAAATCAAGAACAAAACAGCGATTTTACACCCCAATGGCTTGAAACTGAACCCAAGGAAAACTCTTTTCGTTCCATTTTCAAATGGGGGGAAAAACAGGCCTTTAAAAATCCCAGCCAAGGTTTTTTAAAAGTGATTAAACAAGAACTAAAGTTGACGGATGCCGATTTCCAGCGGATGGAAAATACAGGGAATCAGACCATTGACGTGGATCTGCCCCCGGTGCTGTCCCCGGCCAATATAGAGGGGTTGGGAAAAATAGTAGGCAAAGAAAACCTTTCTTTAGCCATCTATGACCGAATTAAATTTACCAAGGGAAAGGCCATGGAAGATATCATGGGGCTGCGCCAGGGCCAGGTAAAAGATATCTGTGATGTGGTGGTCCATCCCCGACACAAAGAAGATGTGGCAGCGATTGTCAGCCTTTGCCATGATCAGAAGATTCCTGTCCATGTTTATGGCGGCGGAAGTTCCGTGACCTTTGGTCTGGATTGCCCCAAAGGCGGGGTGACCCTGGTCCTTTGTACCCACATGAACAAGCTGATTGAGTTTAATGAAACCAACCAGACCATCGCGGTGGAACCGGGCATGATGGGGCCTTTCTACGAGGAGCTGCTCAACAATGCCCCCCAACAACTGTCTGCCAAAAAATCTTACACCGGCGGTCATTTTCCCCAGAGTTTTGAGTTTTCCTCGGTTGGCGGATGGGTGGTGACCCTGGGGTCGGGCCAGGCTTCCTCCCTTTATGGAGATGCCGCCGATCTGGTGATCAGCCAGGAATATGTCACCCCCAGAGGCAGCTTTAAAACGCTTGAATATCCGGCCACAGCAACGGGCCCTAAACTTAACGATATCATGAAAGGATCCGAGGGCTGTTTTGGCATCCTGGTATCCGTAACCCTGAAGGTGTTTGAATTTTTGCCGGAAAATAACCGGCAGTTCGCATTCATGTTCCCCTCCTTTGAATCAGCGGTTGCTGCCGGACGCGAAATCAGCCAGGGACGGTTTGGCATGCCGGCTATTTTTCGGATTTCCGATGCAGAAGAAACCGATGTGGCCATGCAGATGTATGGACTTGATGGTGGATTTCTGGATAAATTCATGGGATTTAAAGGAATGAAAAAGGGTCAGCGATGTCTGGTGATGGGCCAGGCAGAGGGAGAAAAATCCTTTGCATCCAATGTATTGCGCCAGGTGAAAAAAGTTTGTCGGAAAAATAGAGGGTTTTTTGTTACCGGATACCCCATGGGGAAATGGTATAAGGGCCGGTTTTCTGATCCCTATATGCGAGATGCCTTAAATGATTATGGTGTCCTGATTGACACATTGGAATGTTCGGTCACCTGGGAGAATCTCCATAATTTGCATGAAAAAGTGCGAAAGGTGGTCAAGGCCAATCCCCATACCATTTGCATGACCCATGCCTCCCATTTCTATGCCCAGGGAACCAATCTGTATTTTATTTTCATTACCAAAATGCCAGCACTTGAACAATTTAGAACCTATCAACAGTCCATCATCGACGGTATTGAGGCGGCGGGCGGATCCTTGAGCCATCACCATGGGGTGGGCAGAATGATGGCACCCTGGATGGAGCGGCATATAGGCGGTGAGCAAATGGACGTTCTTCGGGCCATCAAAGCCCATCTGGATCCCCATGGTATTATGAATCCCGGGGGGCTGGGTTTATAAATTGCCCTTGTACTGCCACCATATTTGGCTTATGACGTCAACTTTGTTGGCAACGTTGACGTCATAAGTAGTACCCCGGTATCTTCTTTGGCACGGCAATCCCACCGTGCCAGGGGGATAGCAACTAATTTTATGATTTCATCAAAGCGTGGTATAAGATTTGCTATTGTATTGAATTGTATTGAATTGCATAAGAAAGTAACCGGAGAGATGGAATGTTGTTCACAATTTCAACGGTGCGCTGATTTATAAAATAATCAAGAAAACAATGTACGAGTTCATCCACAACCACTGCAATGAAAAAGGAGACTTCCATGCAATCAACCACCCCCCTAAACCAGCCCAGGCATTGTGAAAATTCAGTATTTCTGGCCATTAGAAGACCCTTGTTGTTAATTTCATTTTTTTTACTTAGTTTTGGATTTGTCATGACAAATTCTTGGTCGGTTCGGGATGCTGCGGCAAGTGATAACAAAACCTATACCTTTACGTTTGAAAACGTCAATGTTCAATACATCTCAGAGATTCGCATAGAGAGTCGAAAAAGGGTTGGAGGCGGGTATGCACCGTGTCATTCCGTATACAGGGGACCTGCTTTGCAGCTCAAGAAGACCTCATTGATAACCATTTCACTCAACTCCAGGTCAGATATAGAATGGTTTAACATCTTTGTGGGATGCCTAGGAATGAACAATGGTTCTGCCGACAGGTTCGAAAGAGCCAGATTTAATCTACACAGAGACGGCGACCCAAAAACGAATTTTCACATCAAAGTAAAATCCATCAACAACAATAGTAAAATTTCTTTTGAAAGTGCGAACAGATGGAATTATACTCACTAAAGCGACGGGGCTCCTTTGTTTTCTTAAAAGCCACTGGGAAACTTGGAAAGTTTTTTTTTAAATTGATTCTGTTCTGCCCGCTGGACCATGTTCTGCTGGAGGATGTCCAGGCAGGAAGCAATGGTTTGCCGGGTTTCGATAACCTTGGGGTTCTCCTGGATTACCCCGAAAAAAGCCTGGACCACCTTTGGATCAAATCGGGTCCCAACCCCCTGTTTAAGAGATGTTAATGCTGCGTTCAGATCCATTTTCGGAAGGTGGGGACGACCGGTGATCATGGTTTCAAAGGCATCACACACCGATATGATCCGTGCACCCAAAGGGATCTGATCTCCTTTTTTTCCTGCGGGATAGCCATTGCCGTTGAACAGCTCATGGTGGTGGCGTACCAGGGGTTCAATATCGCTAAAAATGGAGAGGGGACTTAAAATATCCGCCCCCAGGCAGGGGTGCTCCCGGATGGTACCCATCTCTTTCTTTGATAAATTTCCCAGGCGTTCCAGAATAATATCCTGGGTACCGATTTTTCCAATGTCATGGAGAATCCCGGCATGGAATATCTGTTGTACCAGCTTTTCTGTAAGTCCCATTTTTCGGGCGGTCAGTTCTGACAATTGGGCCACTTTCTGGGAGTGACCATGGGTAATCTTGTCCTTGGCCTCAATGGCCAGGGCAAACCCTTCCACAATTTGCCGGTAGGTGGTCTGGGTCTTTTGGTCGTACCCAATGGCTTTTTCCAGGGCAATGGCTCCTTGTTCTCCCAGGGCTGTCAATAGTTCCACTTCATGGGGGGGCAGGGCTTTGGGGCCTGTGAAATAGACCGCCAACAGCCCCATATAGGGGCCGGTGATATCAAAAAACATGCCGGTGACCGAAGCAATTTTTCGTTTGCCCAGACGTTCTAAATCCGGGATTCGGGTATCGTTCCTGGCATCGTTGATACAGATGGGGCTGGTGGCTTTCCGATTAAAAATGCTCATCAGGGTGGGATAGTCTACCCGGGACAGACTTTGATAATCAAATCCGTGGAAGATCCGGGTTTCAATGATTTGCTTTTGCTGGTTCAGTATCCAATAGATACATCCTTTGGCCGACATCACATCCACCATGCTTTCCACGATACAGCTCAGAATGTCCAGGGTTTCGGTGTTGGAATGTATTTTTTTGCTGATTTTGGTCAACAGTTTGAAATAGGACTGATAGGGAGACGGGTCTGAGCCAGACGGGTCTGAACTATTTGTGAAAACTTTTTTGGGCGTTGGGGGAAAAAGACGCATTGAATAGAAGACTCCTAATAAAAACTAGTTAAAAAAGTTCATCCAGGCCTGGTTGTATGTGCGATGAATCCTTTTTTGCAATTGGATCACGGCATCCAGGGAACCCATCAATTTTTGATACTCCTTCCGGTCAAGAGTTGAAACATCAATACAATGAATTGGCAAGTTTTTTTTCTGACCATTGAGATGATTTTCAAGCTTCATTCGGACCAGATGGGTGAATGCGGTGGTGTATTGAAGGGTTTGCTCAGCTGTTAATACATTCTCTTCCCCAAGTAATTGAAGGCGTGCAAGTGTGGAAGGGATTTGGATCCGATGGTTCAGGGCCAGAATTCTTGCCCCATTGATTAAATGGACCAAGGCTCTGGTTTTGAGATTAAAATAAATCGTTTGGTTTTTTCTTTTTTGGTCTTTCGGGCCTTTCTGGGTTCGGATTTTGCCGAACAGGGTTTTGGGAGAGGGGAACACCTGGTCATCTTGAGCCAGAAAATGGCTGACACTTGGGTATTCATGGAACAGATCAAAGACCCGGGACTGGACCACCTGGGCCAGACGTTTATCTCCATAAATCGCTCTGAAATCCAACAGGATGGTCAATTGACGTATCTTTTGAGTTTGGGTTGATCCCACCCATAGGTTTAGGGCTTTGAGCCATTCTCCCAGGGGCCGTCTCCACACAGGGTTCGTGGCCATGACATTGCCGGAACAGCGTTGGAAACCGAACCGATCCAGGTCCGTTACAATTTGTTGGGCCAGGGATAAAAAATAGTGATCCGTTTTGGCCGCCTGCCCGGAGGGCGGGTCTGCATAAATCAGACCATTGTCCTGGTCTGTTCTTACCACCTGCTCCCGGCGGGCATCTGACCCCATGCTGATCCAGCAAAAAGGGCAGGGTGGGGTCAGATGATCTGATTCTTCCAGGTCAGCCATGGCCTGCCGGATGATCTGGCAGGTGATCTGTTCATTGAGAAAAGAGATCATTTCCATGATGATCTCAAGGTCTAATCCGGGATAGGACCCTTGATGGGAAGTGTTTTCAGGAATAAGAAGCATCCGGATGAAGCCATCCAGTTGATCTTTCAAAAACGCCTTGTCTTGGTGAAATCCAGGGGAGTTGATACCGGAAACAAGGGTTGAAAATTGGCTGAAAAAATGGGGCCAGTGTGCCAGGGCTATCTTGAATCGGGCGATTTGAATTATATTCGGCATATCCTTAAAGTATGTGTGCTATGCTATTTTTGGCGCTTGAACCTCGTCGGAAACCCTAGGATGGTTTTTCGTCAGAATAATCCAGGGGACTCAAAGACTCAAGATATAGCCCTTCAAATTCATCCAGATGTTCAATGAGATAGGGTGGAAACGACTCATCGAATGGTACCAACCGGAAGTGATCCCCTTTATTTAAAATATCCCGGCCATTTCGAATGGCATCAACGATGGCATCAATTTGCTTAATTTCATCCGTATTATGCTCTATATGCGCATGAATGGATATTTTTTCCACCATCTGCTCAGGGGTCATTATCCACGAAAAATGCCACCCTCCATTGGGGATAAGCTGGTGACCTATTTTTTTTCTCAGATAGTGAATCATACCGGCTATCGTTTTTTCTTTTTTATAGATTCGAAGGTTTTCAGGGGTTTTGAAAAAATGACGTAGGTTTCCAAATGTTGTTATTTTAGGTCGAATCCAATCTTTGGGACAGGATGTATTTTCTTTGACAAGCATATTGTTCAGCAGATAATTATACCACCGCTGGACGAGGGTGCCATACAATCTGGATGGATTATATCTTTTGATCGCATCGGGGTTCGGAATTTCATCGAGGTCAGAGATGATAACAATGTCGTTATCGGAAGCCTTATCGAGTCCTCTTGCCAAGGCATTGCGCTGGTGCTTTTCATTTGCCCATGCATCGTTCAAATGCAACGGCATATCATCTACCTTGATATAAATAATTTTATCTGAAAATTCCTTAAACTTATTGATATCAAAGTTTAAGGGTTTCACCTGGCCGGTTTGCGTATGGGTCGACTCTGCAATCACAAACCAGTCAACTACATCCTTTAAGATCTCAAAGCGAAGCTTCAGCAGTTTGTCTTCGTTGTAATAGGTAAAACAGTCGAATATTTGACGCATAACTTACCTTCTTGGATATCATAATAGAATTTAAATGCTTGCGCATGTCTTTAAGAGGCTCTTTTTGAGCGTCTTAAATCTAAATTTTTATCAGGATATAGTCTGGTTTACCAGTGTAAAAATCATCGATATCTTGCGGTTATTCCATTGCTTGGACAATCTTTGTCGCAAAGGGTTTGTTTTTATTGGCTCTTTCCCATTTCGTGTGTGTAAATAATTTTTATTCTTTAATTGAATAATCTCAAAGAGGAGGGAGTATTGAGCGCAATTGCGGTTGTGGAAAATGAAATGGTCCGCAAGGGGAAGCATCTTGGCACTGAGGATATGCTGGACCATTCCCGGGGGAATGTAGGAGAACTATGTTCCATGGAAATGAATACCTTTGTGGATGAATATGTGAAGCTGGGTTACCCCGGCATGCGGACCAATGATGCCAATTTTAACGTGACCATCCATACCGAGTATGATTCGGCGGTGGGCGCTTTGGATGTCATCCCCCAGGACTTGAGCCGGGGGGGATTTGGGCCCAGGTGCTTAATCTTGCACTCCGTTGTGGAACGTGCTAGTATTGGATGTGGTGTGTGGTTTGTTTTAAGGAAAACGGTCGGAGGACGTTGTATGGCTAAAACGATTCTTGTGGTGGATGATGAACTCCTCAAACTGCCATGTTCATGGGTGTCAGCCGCACCTTGCTTTAGGTTCACGGCATTACAGGGCACTTGCGTGGACCGCTGGCCTATGTCAACAGTGTTTATAACGCCGTGACGGATTTTGTTGACACGGGTGCTTAAGTTTGATGATATGACACAACTGGCAATCCAGTACCAGCCGTCTGAATAAAAAAAGAGGAATAAGGAAAATTGCACCATGCATATAGAACATGAGATAAGGCAGAACATTGATATCGTAATTTTAAAGGGCCGCATTGATGCCCTCTCAGCCCCCGGTGTTAATCAGGAGATTGAATCCGTCCTTGATGGAGGAAGAAACAAGATGCTTATCGATTTTAAGAAACTTGAGTATATCAGCTCTGCCGGGCTTCGGGTATTGCTCATAGTCGCCAAAAAAATGAGAGCCGTACAGGGGCGTCTGGTCATCTGTGATTTGAGTGAAAAGGTCGATGAGATTTTCGATGTTTCAGGATTCAAAGCTATTTTTGATATTTGTGCCACCCAGGAAGAGGCCCTTTCCAAATTTGTTTAAATCCAAATAATAACCCCAAGCGGATTTGCTTGGCTTGAAATAAAGGAGTCTCCTTTGAACAAGACGCTGGTCCTTTCTGCAAGGCTGGAAAATCTGGAATCCTTTCTGGCCCATGTTCGTAGTTTCGCCTCTGGCTGTGGTGTGGACGTTAATCTATTGATTCCGGTGGAGTTGTCCCTGGAGGAGGTTCTGGTAAATGTGATCAGTTATGCCTACTCCAAAGAGGAGCCGGGCACTATTGAAGTGGGCTGTTCATGGGATAGTCAACAGAATTTGACCATACAGGTGGGAGATTGTGGGGGTGCCTTTGATCCCCTTGCAAAACCGGATCCTGACACCAGCCTTTCCCTTGAGGAACGGTGCATTGGTGGCTTGGGGATCCTTTTGACCAAGAAAATGATGGACCAGGTGAGCTATGAACGCAGCCAAGGCAAAAATATTCTGACCATGGTTAAGCAATATCCTGTGTTGTGAACACAATTTCTTGTGAACACTTTTGGATCAACAGGCCTTAAAAAATATAGAAATTTCTCAAAGGCCTGTTAATTTTAGCAGTCCGTTTAATTGGTTTCATACTCCAGGGTAATGGTAACGGTCCGGTTAAACGAGCGTCCTTCCGCTGTCTCATTGTCATAGGGCGGATTTTCTGCCCCATTGCCTTTGAAACTTATCCGATCCGGCGACAAAATTTCGCTGTCCATTACCATTTTATAAACCGCTTTTGCCCGGCGTTGAGACAGTATGACATTATAATCCTCCTTACCAAGGATATCTGTCTGGCCCAGAATGGTTACCTGGGCTTCCGGCAGTTCTTTTATTCTTTTTACAACACGGTCTATAACGGTTCTATTCCCTTCCTTTATGGCGGCACTATCATAATCAAACAGGATCAACGCATATTTTTCAATGACTTTATGTTCAAGTTTTTGAACATCTCGTTCCTCTCTTTTGATATACCGAACGGCAGTATCTATAGTTTCGGTCGTATAGCTTCGACCCGTAACATCCGTCATGGTTGCGTTTATGGAAATCGTCTTAATGGCGCCTATTTTGCTCAGTCCGTAATTGACAAGGTTAAAGTGATAATCAGGGATATCATTCCCCTGACCGTTCAGGGCGGTTAAACGTTCTTCATCGCCTTTGATACTGATACTCCAGTTCTTTAAATCATACCCCAGCAGGATATCGGGCTGAATCGTTATTTCATTTGAATCGGCGATTTCAAAGGTATATATGCTTTTTACGGAATCAAGGATCTGGGGTGAATCAGAATGAATCTCCACCCGCTGATTTTCAATCCGCCCTTGTTTAACACTGCTGGAGCTTGGCCGTTCGGGTAATTTTCTGGCACTGACTTTTATCCTGTCCGGATCAATGTTCCAGATATACCGGAAATATGCGCGTACATCTTCTGCCCGTGCCCGGGAAAGGGTAATATCATTCTTTTCTGTCCCCTGGTCACTGATGCACCCCACAAGTTCAATGCTGGCATTGGGATTTTCAGAAAACCGTTTACCAAGGATGTTCAGCACATGATGATATTTTGAAATGGTATTTTTCAGTTGGGTTTCCGCAAAGGCCTTTGCTTCGGTCTGACTGCCTAATAATTTATAACGCTCGGAGATGGTGCTTTTTCCGGTGTCAAAAAAAATATAATTCAGCAAAGGAGAGCTGTCGATGATGGTCAGTTCCTCAATGGTAATCGATGACGGACTCACCGTAAGTGACCCCTGGGGGGGATTTACAAAATTATATTCAACCACATACTGATGGAGTAGGGTCGTGGACACTTTTTGAAATATTTCTATCAAATTTGTCCCAGAGGTAGCTTTCCAGCTTTTTCCGCCATTTGTTTCAGAAAAATCCTCTAAAAATTTATTTTTTGCTTCGGACGGCATAAAATCAATGGCATAGACGCCAAAATTCTTTAACCCTTGAGCTTTCGGGCCTAGGATCTCTTTTTTTATCTCGCTGTTTAAGTCTTCACCATCTGTGAAAATCACTAAAAATTTATTGTTTTTCTCCGGCATTTGAGAAATCAGGTGTAATCCACCCAGAATTCCTTCGTACAAAAAAGTCTCGGGGCTGAGTCCTTTCTCAAAGCTGTCATGGAAAAAATTTTTTAATTGGGCAATATTATTTGATTGAAAGGTGTTTAACCGCAAAGGATGCCCGTCAACCAAAAACTTGTTTTTGCGATCAAAAACCACCGCTTCAACACGATCAATTGGCCTGATAATTTTTAAAAATTCGTCCAGTGCTGACAAAAGAGGTTCAACCGCTTTTCGTTTCTTCATTGAAAGAGAGTTGTCTACCATCAGAACATAATTGATGCCAACATCTTCCCTGGTTTTAAGAACTTCAACGGCGGTTAGGTTTGCTTTGATTCCCCCTTTTTCTATTTTAAAATCATTGGGGCGCAACCCTTTAATCGGATTTTCCTGGGCATCCAGGGCTGAAACTAAAATTTTATTCACATCTATTTCTTGAAAAGTGATTTTGGCGTCATGGCCCGGGATAAGAACCTGTATATCTCCTTTTGGTATATTGGCAAGGCATATACCCGGCACTAAAAAACACAGGGCCCATATCATAAACAAATTAACTATTTTTGATTTCATATAATTTCTCCCTTAAAGCGTATCGGTTTTATTGTTTGGCAGACCTTTAGATCCCTGGAGAATGGCTCCAGATCATATCCTTCGTGAAGATATCAAATACTATGATACATATACCACACCGATCCCCACCAAGGCCACACTATTTTTGAAGGTCCACCTGTCCCATCGCAATGTTTTTATAGTCTGGCTTTCCCATAATCCAATGCGCATGATCTGGCTACTTACATCAGATAAGTATTTCTCTGCTTTAGCCATTGGACCGGTGAGATTGCTCTATGTGGGATAAGACTTCGAAAAAACCTGCAAAGATGCTCGTTGCTTTTTAAACCATTGTTTTTTTGAAGAACAAAGGGCACCATCCTTGAAAGCTTTGAGTATAAGGAAAGCTTATTTTTCCATTGTTTGGAAGATACAGGAGTTTTTCCAAGAAATTGTCCCCAACCGATAGAACCGCAGAAACCACAATCTCCAAACAAATCCGATAATAAAACTTTCTCAAGGAACGTTCTAATGGGGCCGTCAAAACCATGAAGAACATCATGGAAACAAACAATTGCTCCGGGCGTCAAGTAATCCTGGAAGAGCATGAGGTCTGACAGAACACCTGGATATGTGTGATCCCCGTCTATCCAAAGTACTTTTAATGGTTTATTCCATGATTTTGCAAGATCATGGGATTTCATCTGATTAAAATTAACTATCTGTTTAACATTATATGTCTTTAAATTGTTATAAAAGATTTCGGGTAATTCTTCTTTGGTTGCGTCATTAGGATCAGTCGAACATGAGAGTGAAAGAGGGTCACATGCAAAAATTCTATTCGTACCGGATTTCTCAGCGGCTTTTGCCAGAATTATAGTTGATTTCCCTTTGAAACTACCGATTTCCAATATTTCGCCCTCAAACCGAATAAAAGGTAGAGCAGCTAAGAATTGAACTTCCCGCTTTCGTAAATGACCGGATAGGGATTCAGATAAATCCAATAATTTATTTATATGCTGTTCGATATCTATTGATTTCATTTTGGTCTCACTTATTAGCAAAAATCTTAAGATTACATGAAACTTGAAAAATATCATGTTCTATATCAGATAAAAGCAACAAAATACATCTAAGTATTTTCGGGTATGGGGTAATCCTTCTTGGGTTTTGAGAATTGCTTTATGTCCCTCTTTCTTGTTGACCTTTCATCTGGGGAAATATAGAATTTCACATAGCTTTCATGGAGTGGCAACCATAATATTGAATGGGGTTGTATTAAGTTTCATGGTAAATTTTATAGTATAAGGGAGAGGGAAAAATGGAAAAGGATATCACCGAAGCATACCAGGAAAGAACAGAAAGAAAATTTGTTGCAGAAGGGGAAATGAAGGCCGTCTTTTCACGGCTGGGCGATCAGATCGCCACAGACCAGGGGTATGAAGACCTGTGTGGGATGGATGCGGTTCATCGGTATTTGATAGATAAATATAGATGGCTTCCCCATCAGGTGAGAAGTCTTTCCATCGAAGATTTGTCTCTGCTTTTTGATGATTATGATGCAAATAAAAAAATAAATCTCTGATATTTTTGCCTCACCTTGGATTTTTAACCCCTGAAAAGAGACGTTGCCATGGAAATACCACAGATCATAAGCCCGGATGGCCAGATTAATGAGATTCACCCCAGAGACAATGGGGAGAAAATCCTGAGGGCACAATTTTTATTTCCCTTTGTTTCCGATTATATCTGCGGTGCCATCAAGGAAGGCAAGCCCTATATTTTTTCGGGAAGAAGCGGGAATGCCCAGATCGGTATCAAGACGGATCAATTGGCGCAGGACACGTTGCCCCGGATGGAGGGATCTGATATTTTTCTGGAAGGGCAGATCCAGAATTTGAATCCCCTGGTGAAAAATACCCTGGAACTTTTTAAAAATGGGGATGAAATTGGCCGGTTGGCCGTGATGGATCCAGAGCTGAGAATCCAGGATGTCCGCCACTATCTTCACAAACGGCTTTTTGTGGGGAGAAGGGTTGGGAAAGGATATTATGAGGGGTTTGAAATCTGCCAGGAAAAGGATCCGTTAACTGGTAAACTTTGTGACTATATCAGCATGGAATTGGAACCCTATCAATATTGCTTTGAACCCGCTGCCATGAATTTAGCCTCCATGAATGCCGTGATAAAGAAGGGCAGAAGCGCACTGAGCCGTATCCGTTCAAGAATGCCTCTGGACCTTGGTACCATCCGCTTAAACCCCGGGGAGCTATTTGTGGGGGCCATTAAAATTTCCCTGGGGGATATTTACGGGATCATTGATGCAGTGACAGAACCTGAAAAGGGGAAAATTCAACATCTGCCTGCCCGGGTGCTGGATCCCTTTCGGACATTCCGGGATCGCCAGGTGGAACTTTATCATTTTGGCACCCAGCCCATCCTTTTAAATCAAATCCGGATTCGAATCCGGTTTTTCAGAACACGGAATCCCTTGACAGTTCCCCTGGAGAAAAATAAGGTCAAGGAGGGTTATCGGCTTTGTGATCTTTTAACCAATGCGGAAGTTTCCACTTTATTTAATGCCATTGAAGACAAGTCTCTGGGGTTAATTTTGAACCGGGGCAATTTTGTCCAGATCCCCCAGGCCTTAAATCCCCAGGGGGAAGCCCAGCTTGAAATTATCAAAAATGCCTTGCTCAAAAGTACCTATCGGAAAACCCGGCCACAGCCCCTGGCAGGTGAGGATGGCAGGTTCCAGGAGACCCTGGAAAAGCTGTCGGTTCTAGGAGGGGTGAATTCCCGGGTCTTTATCGGAAGATCATTCCCGTCCCTTGAGGTTATTGATGCCTTGAAACGCAGTGGTTTGAAAACTTTTTTAATTGATATGAACAATCCCTCCTTTGAGGATGACTATATTAAAAGAATGATCAAACTCACCCATGCCGGTCATTCCGGGTGTGAATTTTTACGCTATGATTTTGACACTGACAAATTGTACAGTTTTTACCATGGGTGTTTCATGGAACCCGATGACAGGGAGCGGTTTGACCGGGTCAGATATTGGCTGGCCTTTTATGGGTCCCATACAAAGGAAGCAGACAATAAATTGACCATCGATTTGATCAACCGCCTGGCTGTCCGGTTGGGGTATGAAATGGGGATTGTCCACGGCGGCGGCCCGGGGCTGATGAAAGAGGCCAATGATCTTGCCCGTCAGCATAATATCATGAGTGTGGGGATTGCCATTGACCTTGAAGGCGAACACCAGGCATCCCTGACTACCTGTGACGGACTGATCAAATACAATGAAGGGTTACGCCTGGCGCGCCAGGATCATCTCCAGAAACTGAGTAATCTGCCTATCATTAATACCGGGGGATATGGAAGTGCAGAAGAACTGGCCATTACCATCACTTCCATGAAAATTCATGAAAATCCCTTGGCACCTATTATTCTGCTGGACCCGGATAATCTTTGGAAGCATGCCCAGAAACAGACAGATGAGATTGCCCGACGCAAATATGGCCCCGCATTTGCCCCCTGCTTAATTAAATCATGTGCCAATGCAAGGCAAGCAGAATTGGAATTGGTTGAGTTTTTAGGAAATCCCGATGACTGGTATCTGAAAAATAAAATTCCCGGGGAAAATGTGGAAAAAGCCAGAACAAAATCTGCCCGCATCCGCAAACAAACCCTTTGTCAGGAAGCGGTGGAGGTGTTTGAAAAACCCAATTACAGGCTTAAAAAATAAAATTGCCGATACCGTTAAGGGATGGGATGGGACGGGAGGGGAGCTTCTGGTGGCCTTATCCTTTATTTTTATCTTGCCTGGAATGGGCGTTAAAAAAAAGATAATAGATTTAGTCCTTGACTTTTTGCGATATTTCTATATTGTAAGCCAGATTGCGCTGTTTTATGTGAAGCGCTTATGTTTCATCTCAAGGTGTATATCCCAAAAAAAATGGCATTGCACCCCAATTTGAAACGTGTATTTTTTTATTACAATAGGAGATTGCCAATATGGCTAATGGTACTGTGAAATGGTTTAACGACTCTAAGGGTTTTGGTTTTATTGAACAAGAAGACGGCGGAAAAGATGTATTCGTACATCATTCCGGCATTAATACAACAGGTTTCAAATCCCTGAACGAAGGGGACCGCGTTTCATTTGATATTGAAGAAGGACAGAAAGGTCCTGCTGCAACAAATGTAACTGTGATCTAGTTAGCCGTTTTACTTAGCTGAAGAGTCATCTTGGTGACTTGAAAAAATAGGAGCTCCTGAACAATAATTTGTTCAGGAGCTCTTTTTGTTTTCCCTCTCTCAAATATCAAATCAAATATCAAATCAAATATCAAAAATAAAACGAGTCTGTCTTTATATCCACAAGCATTTGACGGCTATTTTTTGTTGGGAAAGGAAAGGAAATTGAGCTTCCAATTGACACAGCTCTTTTTATGGAATAATAGATAGTGAAAAAGAAATCAATTGCAGTCAGACTCCATTCCAATGGAGAACGGTATTTATAGGGAGATCATATGGACATTGAAAAACTGATTGAAGATGGCAGGTGTGTGGTTGGGTTAAAAGGGCGGTTGGATGCAGTGACCGCACCGGAACTGGAAAAAAGTCTGGGTGAAATTATTGACGAGGGAAATTTGAATATGGTTTTGAACCTGACCGGCCTTGAATATGTCTCCAGTGCCGGGCTGCGGATCTTTTTGGTTGCCACTAAAAAAATTAAGGCTCTCAAAGGAGAGCTATGTCTGGCTGGCCTTTCCGGCAATATCAAGGAAGTGATCGAAATCTCAGGGTTTCCCTCTATCATGCCCTGTTATGATACCATGGAAGATTTGCCCTCGTCCTAGGTATCACCGGCATCCCCTATGTCCGGTGGAGTTGCGATTAGTCTAGCAGGACTTCCCGGACTTGAATTGCCTTACTGACATTTTTCAGTATCTGTTCTTGGGGGTCACCCAATTTGAATTCGTTTTTAATATGGTCGGATGTCAGAGCGGTGACAAGGATTTGTCCATCCCTTGCAATGGAGCAGACCCTTGCTGCAATATTGGTAACGGCCCCGGAAGCCGTAAAGGTCCAGCGATCACCGGCAATCCCTTTGAATCGAGTGGAACCCACAGAGGCAATACCTGAATTAATTCCCATGTTCACAGACACTGGTTTATATTTCCCTTTAAGTTTCTCATTGATGAGCTGGGTTTTTTTATGGATGCCCAGGGCTGCGGAAACTGCATTTATGGCATGGGTCTTGGGGATCTTGTCCTGGAACAGGATCATGAGGCCGTCGCCGGCAGTTTCATTGATATCTCCCTTGTTTTCGACAATGATGTTTAAAAACTCGCTGAAATAGGTTTCGATGAGATAATTCATTTTTTCCCTTGAATTATTTTCACTCATTTTTGTGTATCCGGCAATATCGAGAAACAGGACGGAAATATCTTTTTCATGCTTGTTTAGATCCGGATTTTCAGGATTGTCCTCAATCAGGTCCTGAACCGATTTGGGAACAAATTTACTCATGTGGCTTTGGATGCTCTCCAAAAGCTGGACCCGGGCAAGGGTTTCTTCCAGGTGCAGATTTTTTGTTTTGATCTGGGCCAGCAATTGTTCCAGGTTATATTCCCTGGATTCTACCTGGACAATCATCATCCCAAAGGCTTCGGCCAATTCTGAAACCAGGGCCGGATATTTATCCTGATTGGTCAATTCCATAAGGCTGTCTGTTTCGTCATAGGCGCCCATGGATACTTTTTTAGCGGCATCCAATAAGATCCTAATTAGCGTTTCATTGTCATCCGCTTTCATGATAAACCTCTGCTCTCTATGGTTTTGTTTTGATGGTTCTGTGAAAAAATGACTGACACCTTTATTACTCCTTTTTGATACGTGAAATCAAGTGTTCATCCACAATATTTTTTAGATGATGTTCCCGCTTGCACCTAGTGGCAGGGGGAGCGCGTGGTGTATGGTTTAGGTCTCCTAAGCTTTTTTTGCCACTTGTCAGTGTCCCAGGATTTATGTTACTAAATATGCCGATGTTGGTAAATGATTGAGAAATCCCTTTGAAAAGGATGATGCTATGATGAAATGGATGTTAATGTTTTTTTTGTTGCTGGGATTGTGCCCGGGTGTGTCTGCCGAACCTGTTTGTACCCATATAGATATTGATTGGCTTGCTAAGCAAGCGCCCCTGCCGGAGGATGCCAGAATTGTTCATAAAAAAGATCAGGGGGATTTGTGTGAAGTTGTCCTGTCTCTGGAGGGGGATCTTGTTCCGGTCTATGCTGGCAAGGATTTTCTCTTGGTTGGAAAGCTTTTTAAGAACCAGAAATTTATTACCGGAGAAACTTTGGATTCACTTTCGGAAGTTGCCCGGGAGGAGCGGTTAAAGGCCGATGAGAAAGAGGCCCTTGGCAAGGAAAAAAGAAAGGCGTTTCTTCAAAAAAATATAAAGGTTTTGGCTGATTTAACTTTGTTTTCATTTAAACCGGGGAAGGCCGATAGGTTTTTATATGTGATCACAGACCCCAATTGTTCCTACTGCAAGAAACTGATGCCGGATCTTGAAATACTTGCCATGGAAAATCATATTGAGATCCGTGTGATCCTTTACCCGGTGTTGGGACCTGAAAGCCGTGAAATGGCAGTACAGGCCATTTGTGAAAAGCTTTCCTATGAAGCCTATGGGCAGATGCAATTTGTGCCGGGATCGAAGTGCAGTCAGGCAGACCTGCTTTTGGAAAAAACCATGCCTTTCTTATCAGATGCCGGTTTTTCCTTTGTCCCGGTGGTAATATCAGGGGATGGGGCCTGGGTGGTTGAGGGCAGTGATATAGCCCAGGTGAAACAGCATCTTGGGATTGCTTGTGATGAAAAGGACGGGTCTTCCCCCAAAGGTTGTGGCAAAGATTTATGAAAATCAGCTATTAAACATTCCTAATCACACAAGCCCCAGATCAATGGCTTTGATGACCTGCTTGGCTTCTTCAAACCCATGGTCCTTGTCCAGGGCCGCCTGGAAATAAATTTTGGCCTGGGTAGTGTTTTTCATGTCCAGATAAAGTCTGCCGATATTGTAATAAATATAAGGTTCATCCGGGTGTACTTTTAATGCTTTTTTATATTGGCGCAGGGCCTGTTCTGAATCCCCTTTTTTCCGGTGGAGTACCCCCAGGGTATTGAATACGTTTAGGGAATTTGATCCGGTTTCAAGAATTTCATTGAGAATCTCTTCGGCTGATCCGAGTTTGTCCGTATCCATGTATATCTCTGCTGCAATCTGGAGACATTCTTCTGATTTCTGGGCATCGCCAAGGGCCTTATAGGCCCTTCCCATGGCTTCATAGGCTTTGACAAAAAGTCTGTCCAACTGAGTGGCTTTGGAAAAGGCTTCAATGGCATCGCTGTGCTCGCCCTGGGAGGTTTTAATATACCCTATGTTAAAATAATATTCGGGATTTTCCTTCTGGCTGACGAGGGTTTGAAATACTGTCAGAGCCTTGGTAAATTCATGTTTTTCAATGAGGTCTATCCCTTTTTCCAAGCTTTCTTCCACCTGGGCGACGACAGGGTCCTTGATTTTGTCAATGGCACGGCAAAGCTTGTCCTTCATTCCTTCTGTGTTGAAGGGAATTACAAACAAGCCTGTTACGCCAATCTGTCCGGCTTTGATTACCTTGATCTTTGTGAAAGCATCATTGGTGAGAAAAAAGGGAAGGTCTGCCACGGATTCTTCCCTTCTAAGGATTTTCAGCAGGGCGAGTCCGGACATATCTTCCATCTCATAGGCAGAAATGACACAGTCTATTTTTTTTGATTTTAAAAATGCCCAGGCATTTCCTCCGCCCCTTGCAGATAGGACGTTTTCGTACCCGATTGAGTTTAAGGTCTGGGTCAGATCGCTTCTTTCCTTGTCATTTTCACTAACCACCAGGATGGATTTCTCTTGCATTTTTATTCCTATAGTCTATCCAGTAATGGACGGTTTTTGCCAAAGTCTCCAGGGCGGCGATATGGATTTCTAAGTTTGGCAGCCAGAGATTGTTTGATTTCAAATACAGCCTCTTGATCATGTTCCTTTGCCAATTGGAAAAAATACAATCGCAGATCGGTTTCTCCATAGGTATCAATTTTCTTGGCGATATCTTTATACCTATCACCCATGTCTTTGGCTGTGTCAAGGGTCAATGTGTCTAAAAATAATTCTCCCCAGGAGTTTAGGGCCAAAAAATCTGCTTTCTCCAAAGGATTTTTCCCTCCTTTTTCCGGGTATTCCAGAAGAATCACCAGTTTTATCCAGGCGGCAGGGTTTTCAAAAATATCGTCGGATAGGGGTTTGACAGGTTGCAGGGCGAGATATAGTTTGTCCGGGTCCACGACTTGGGAATGGCTTTCAAACAGGCGCAGAGGAATATCAATTTTCATGGAACTTTGGGACCTGTCATAAAGTTGGTTTTCAAGAATCCATCCCAATAGACCCAAAAGAGAAGACGCTTCATAAAGCTTTTCGGGCTGGGGCTCGCGGTTTAGAAAGCCTGCCAGGTGCCACCCATTGAACCTTTTTTGTTGGAGAAGAAACAATTGAAAGTGTTGTCGTCGCAAATAGGTGGAACATTCAGGGATCTTTCCTTCTGAATTGTTCAGCCGTTCTTTTGTTTTATGGACCAGAATTTTAAAATTTCTTTTTTCCGAATCCGGTATCTCCCCCGCTGTTTGCTCCTGGGTATATTTTTTCAGGGTTTCCTGGTGCATGACTGAAAGGCGGGTGATGATGGTTTTTTCAAGGAGCCTTTTTTCCGGTTCTGCCCATTGGGTATAAGATAGCAGTTTGCCAACCTGGGTGGGGCTTAAGTTCCAGTTTCGGATATACCAGTCCAGCAATTGTCGTTTGGGTGAGCCTATTTCCGGTATGGCAACCGCTGGATATCCGCAGAGCCTGAAAAATATGGCATTTTTGATCAGTGCAAGCCCCTTGGGATCATTCTTCTGGTGGAAATCAATGATTCGGTCAAAAAGCATTTTATAAGGGTCTGCATGGTAATCATCAATGCCGGCTCGTCCATATTTTTCCTTTATTTTATCACATAAAAGCGCTCTATGCTCCGATTGGCCGATGCCTGCCGAAAAAATCATGTTAGCCTTTATCAGCGCCTTGACCGGATCAAACCGGGCTTTGCAGATATGCCATAAAAGGCCCTTTAATATATCTTGTGGTCCGGGGCGTTCAATGGTCCCAAGATCAATGAATTCGTCGGAAATATGTTTTAATGCTTCCATGGATGAGATGTTCTCAACAAGGGCGGTATAGGTTTTTATATCACTATTGCCAGGCATGATGGTCCAATAGGGGATTTTCCCGGCAACCATTAAAAAAGTTCGGTAGAACTCTTCTTTTAAAAAAACTTTTGGTGCCGTCAGGGTTTCGGGTTCGTTGAATCGGGCATAACAATTTTTTTTCAGATCTTTTTGATCCATGATAAAGAAGGTGACTTCCTGATCATAGGTTTCCCGGCTGTATTTTAGGATCTGGACCAGTTTTTTTTCAAGGTTGTAAAACCGTTGTTCTGAAAATTTTTTTTTATCAATGATGACCCAATAATCGAAATCAGATCCTGCGGATTGGGTAAAGGTCCCTAGGCTGCCGATGTGATAAAAACCTTCTACACATGGAGATTTTGGGCGGGTTTGGGAAATCCCATTGCCTGCCAGTAAGCTTTGTTTAAGAACTTCTTTGTAAAACCCGGATTGCTCAAAATTGTGAATCCCATGTGCGGGCGTATCTGATGCGATGAATCCGGGAAATTGGGGCAGATTGATATGGATAAAAAAAGGAATGTTGATGAAAAGTTCCAGCTTCGGTCCGCTCAGATATCGCAAGGCTTCCCGCATCCGGACAATATTATGGTTTGAAAAAAAGGACTTTAGGTGTAAAATCCTTTTTGTAAGTTTTCCGGTTTTATCTTTTTCTGGGTGCATATTTTTGCCTGTTTCAAAATTAAATTGAAAATAACCCTTAGAAGGTTTAAGATAGCCAATGCATTATATGGGTTAATCACCATTATTTTCAAGCTTGTTTTTGAATGGAGTCCCAATGAAGGAACCAGATAGCCCCCATGGGGGGATAGAATTGGATGCGATTTGTCTGCCTGCCCTTGGCGGGGAACCCGGGGAGGCAGATACGGTTGCAACCCAGTCAGATGCTTCTGATCATAGTCTTTTCGTAAATTCAATTTTTAAAAAAATGATGTCCCATAATTCTTTTTTGTCCTTTTCCCGCCAGGTCAGCGATGTGAATAAAATTCTGACCATGAAATATTCCTCGGCCAAGGATATCGCCGATGTGATCTTGAAGGATATGGCGCTGACGGCAAAGGTTTTAAAATTAGTGAATTCATCATTTTATCGGCATTTTTCAACCAAAGGTATCTCCACCATTTCAGAAGCAATGATTATTCTGGGTACCGATGAGGTCCGGTCAGCAGCAGCCAGTTTAAAAATTTACGAAATGATGAGTGGTCTTGCCAATGCACAAATTCTTAGGGACAAAGCCCTAAAAGGACTTCAACGGAGTATCATGGCAAGACAGATTGGTCTGGAGGGGGGGTATGAAAATGCAGACGGTCTCCAGATTTCTGCCATGATCTATGATCTGGGAGAGTATCTGGTGGCATTGTTTGCCCCGGATAAATATATCCGGATTGAGGTTGCCATGGACGATGGTGCACTTTCCTCCCAGGCGGCATCTAAATCCATCCTTGGGCTTACATACAGCGATCTGGGCAGGCTTGTGGCCCTGAAACTCCATCTGCCTGAAAATATAGTCAACAGCATGCGGCCGGTGACCAATTTTAAGGTGGACGCAAAGGAGATCAGTGAGGCAGACCGTTGCCGGTATGCCTGTGCCTTTACCAGAGAATTGTGTGACATCCTCCTGGACAAGGAACAAAAAGAGATAGGACTTGGACAGGTCATGGATATTGCGACCAAATACAAAGGAGTATTGAAAATCAGCGTGTCAAAGGCCCTGGAGTTGTCCAAAACTTCCCGGGATAAAATGATAAAACATGCAGAACTGCTGAATATTAATCCAGATCTGGAACATCAGTCCACATCCTCCGGGGTCAAAAATCTGGGCAGTCTCAATGCTGGTTTGAAACAATTACAGGATAATTTAGACAGCCAGCTGAGTATCCATGAAATTTTTACCAATATCGTGGGAATCCTTTTTAAAAGTTTTTATTTTACCCAGGTTTGTATTGCCATCAAACGAAAGGAAACCCAGACAATGGATGCCCGTTTTGCCAAAGGGGAGAACTCCCAGGAACTCCTGAAGGGCTTTTCATTTAAACTTGAGAACAGTCTGGATATCTTTAACGATGCGGTGATGAGAAAAAGTGATATGATTGTCAAGAACATCCATGAAAAAAAATACAAAAAAACGATCCCCCCCTGGTATATGGGCCGGTTTGGGAAAAATGAGCAATCGGTAGGTTTCGCTGTTTTTCCCGTATTTGTGGATCAGAAGATTATTTCTATGATTTATGTCAACTGGGATAAAGGCCATTCAATAAATCAGGAAACCATTGATTATATAGGTAAATTCAGAGGAATTGTGGTCAAGACCTTTACCCTCCATGCACGAAAACAAAGCCGTTAATTTCTTTTGTCCTTGGGGCTCCAGCATTGGGGGCTCCAGCACCCCTGTTCAAAAGACTTAAAATTCACGAACACAGGAAAATAAAATTTTCAAACAAAGGAAAATAAATGATTGCTTCTTATCCTGATGATATCCACGAGAAGAAAATTGATCAGCTGATCAATTTCTATCGAGGTAGACTCTATCTTAAAGATTCAGAGTTTAAAATTCTTTCAGATATTGCGGATGATGCCGAAAAAATGATCTCTTTTATGGAAGATAAAAAAGAATTGCTGATTAGGGAATTGAAGCTGAAAAATATGGGTTTAAAACCCTCTAAAATTAATGGTTTTGTACTGAATATGGCCAGATACTCTGAGATGGGTATTGGATCAACAGAGTCATGTAACATTTAGGCTTAAATTGTCAGTTTGCAAAAGAATGAGTCTAAGTATCCTGGAAAAATATAGCCTTCAAAAAATAGGTACAGGGATAATAAATCGTGGGTCAGATTTGCATCGCTGTTCATGCTGCTATTTATGTGGTAATATTTTTTGATGCAACATTTTTTAAAATATATACTAATATTTTTGATATTACTTTTATCTTGCCCAACCTCTTCATTTGGGTATGAACGTTACAATAGCGTCACCAAATATGATTCGTATTTTAAAAAATATAGTAAACATAGTTTTGGACCAGGCTTTGATTGGAGATACTTTAAATCACAAGCCATTGCAGAATCCAATTTGAATTCTGATGCAAAATCTCATGTAGGTGCAAAAGGCATTATGCAGATAATGCCAAAAACGTTTGAAGAAATTAAGTATAAACACCCTTCAATAAAAGGGAGTGCTTTACAGCCAAAATGGAATATTGCAGCGGGTATTTATTATGATCGGAATATCTGGAAGCTATGGAAGGCAAAAAGACCTTTCATGGACAGGCTAGCATTTATGTTTGGTTCATATAATGCAGGGAAAGGCAATATTCTTAAAACTCAAAAGATTGCTAAAAGCAAAGGGTTGGATCCAAATATATGGTCATCCATTAAAAAGAATCTAATTAATGTAACTGGCAAACACAGTAAAGAAACAATTGGATATGTGGATAAAATAAATAAGGTAAAAGGAGTGTTAAAATAATGGAAGCCGGAATCATAATGGCAAATTTTTTATATGCAATTTTCGGTGTGATTCTTACACTTATATTTATGCTTTTGGGGTTTAAACTATTTGATAAATTGACACCCTTTGATACATCAAAACAGTTATCAGAAAACAACATTGCCGTTGGAATTGTTGTAGGGTCAATATTTATTGGCCTTGGCATTGCTGTTGGCCTTGTAATTGGAATGGGGCTGAATTAATCAAACGGGTCTATGTTGCAAGAACCCTTCATATACCTCCACCAGCACCCGTTCAGATTCAAACCTTGCTTGACCCGGCTTGCAAAATATCTTATCCTTAAAAATCATATGGGTTGCCATCTATATTGTTCGGCATAGTTTGCCTGGGGGTGCCTGGTGGAATGTTTTTAAGATAAAGGAGCGAGAATATGGAAATTGAGTGGGCCTACATTCGAAAAGGTTGAGTATCCTGCAAAAAAGCCCAAATGTATTTTGAGCAAAAGGGGATCACGCCCAAAGATATCATGGATGCAAAAAAAGAGAAAATTGATCGGGAGATGGCCTGGGAATTGTTGCAGACAAGAAAGAGTGTCCATATTGGAAAGGGCAAAAAAGTGCTTTCTCTTGATACTGATGCAGCACACAAGGAAGAAATTTTAACCGCGGCCATGGGACGGTCCGGGAATCTTCGGGCTCCGGCAATAAAGACAAAGACGGCTTTTCTGATCGGGTACAATGAGGAAATATATGGGATGGTGTAACATTGTCATGGAAGGGGAAAAATGCCCCCGGGCGCATTGTCTTCTCCCAGGGGCATGGCGAATCATAGCTTACAGTGTTCTGTGATTAAAGAAATTTTTCAACCGGTGTGTAATCAAGTCCAAAGGCATCAGCAACTGCTTTATAGGTCACCTTGCCGGAAATCACATTGGCACCCCGTTTGATCTCCTTGTTTTCCTGCATGGCTTTTTTCCAACCTTTATTGGCTATTTCAATGGCATAGGGAAGGGTGGCATTGGTAAGGGCTGCCGTGGACGTTCTAGCAACCGCTCCGGGCATATTGGCAACGCAGTAGTGGATAACACCGTCTACCTCATAGATGGGATCTGCGTGGGTGGTGGCTTTGGACGTTTCAAAACAACCGCCCTGGTCAATGGCCACATCCACAATAACAGATCCTTTTTTCATGGTTTTGAGCATTTCACGGGTGAGCAGTTTGGGTGCTTTTGTTCCGGCCACCAACACCGCACCGATAACCGCATCGGCCCTGGCAACCAGTTCTGCAAGAATTGCCGGATTGGACATGACCGGAAAGCAGTTGGCGGGCATGACATCATCCAGGTAGGCCAGTCGCTCCAGGTTGGTATCCAGGATATAGACTTTCGCCCCCAGGCCACAGGCCATTTTTGCGGCGTTAATTCCCACAATACCGCCACCGATTACCACAACGGTGCCAGGCTCAACCCCGGTCACACCTCCCAGAAGAATCCCCATTCCTCCCTGGGGCATTTCCAGGTATTTGGCAGCTTCCTGTGCTGCCATTCGGCCCGCCACTTCACTCATGGGAACCAGCAGGGGAAGTGATCCGTTATCCTTCTCAATGGTCTCATAGGCAATGTCAATGGATTTGCTTTTGATAAGGGCCTTTGTCTGTTGTTCATCGGCGGCAAGATGCAGGTAGGTGAATACGATTTGATCTTCACGGATTAAGTCATACTCCGAGGGCTGGGGCTCTTTTACATGCATGACCATGTCACATTTTTCAAAAATTTTGATCGGGGTGTCGGCCATGGTGGCACCGGCAGCAAGATATTGTGCATCGGGAAATCCGGCACCTGTCCCGGCATTTTTTTCAACCATAACATCGTGCCCATTGTTTTTCATCGCGATCACACCGGCAGGTGTCATGCAAACCCTGTTCTCCAACACTTTGATTTCTTTTAAGATTCCAACTAGCATGGGGATTCTCCTTGATTAAAGTATGGTCACTTTTTATTTAAATGTTTTTTCTATGGCCCTTGCCACAGCATCATATCTTTCCAGGGTTGCAGTGCATCCCTAGTAGGTGGAAATATCCCTGAAGTAGTTGAGCTGTGTGTCTGGGTCACCGGGATCATTTAAGAATGCATCGTATATCTTTTATTTACCACAGTTGCGGACAGGGCGCCATAGGAACTTGCCAGTGCAGATACAAAGATTTGCACTGGCAATAGGATTTCTATAGGTATGATGGTTCACTTGCTGCTATTAGACGCCGCTGTTATTAGGTGCCGCTGTTATCAGGCGTTGCTGGGATCAGGCGCCTTTCTGGGGTTGCATGTCCGCTTTGTTAATTCCTGCAACAACAACCGGTGCTGTCATGGCATCCCTGCGGAAGGGTTCGCCCAACTCTTGGTTGGTCATCACTTCGATGAACGTGGTTTTACCCTCTTCCATCTGGAGCCGTATGGCTTTGGTAAGCTTTGCATTCAGGTCGTCCATGGAAAATGCCTGGACACCCTCAACCCCACATGCTTGTGCAATGCCAGCGTAGTTAACATCACGGTTCAGTTCGGTTCCAACAAAGTTGTCCGAGTACCAGAGTGTTGTGTTCCGTTTTTCAGCACCCCAGTGATAATTGCGGAAGATGATCATGGTAATGGCAGGCCATTCACCCCGGCCACAGGCAGTCATTTCGTTCATGGAGATACCAAAGGCTCCGTCTCCTGCAAACCCCACCACGGGTACATCTGGCTGGGCGATTTTGGCACCGAGGATGGCGGGGAAACCGTACCCACAGGGACCGAACATTCCCGGGGCCAGGTATTTACGCCCCTGCTCAAAGGTCGGATAGGCAGCACCCAGGGCACAGGAGTTCCCGATATCAGAGCTGATGATGGCGTTTTCCGGAAGGGCGCGCTGTATGGCACGCCACGCCATACGAGAGGTTATTTTTTCCGGGTCTCGTTTCCGGGCACGTTCGTTCCAACTGGTTCCCGGATCATCTTGTTCGTGGTCCATGTCGGCAAGTTTGTTGGCCCAGTCTGTTTTGATTTTTTCAATGGTTGCCTTGCGGGAATCCCGGTCAGCGTTTCCTGCCGTGGCAGTCAGTTGAGCCAGAATACCGTTGGCAACTTTCTTGGCGTCACCAACAATGCCTAGGGCAACCGGTTTTGTAAGGCCGATGCGGTTGGGGTTAATGTCCACCTGGATGACCGAAGCTGTTTTGGGCCAATAGTCAACCCCGTAACCTGGCAGGGTGGAGAAGGGGTTTAGCCGGGTCCCTAATGCCAGAACAACGTCGGCTTTGGCAATCAGCTCCATGGCAGCTTTCGATCCATTGTAGCCCAGTGTGCCGGTGTAAAGGGGATGGCTTCCGGGGAAGGCATCATTGTGCTGGTAACCACAGCAAACAGGGGCGTCTAACTTTTCGGCCAACTCCATTGAATCCTTGATGGCCCCGCCGATAACAACACCGCCTCCGTTGAGAATTACAGGGAATTTTGCAGCAGACAACAATGCTGCTGCTTGGGCAATGGCTTCCTTTCCACCGGCAGGCAGTTCAAATTCCACGATGGCTGGCAGTTCAATATCAATCACCTGGGTCCAGAAATCACGGGGAACATTGATCTGGGCCGGAGCAGATGCGCGTTTTGCCTGCATGATCACCCGGTTGAGAACTTCAGCCATGCGGGATGGGTGACGTACTTCTTCCTGGTAAGCCACCATGTCTGCAAAGGCAGCCATTTGGGGGACTTCCTGGAATCCGCCCTGGCCCATGGTTTTGTTGGCGGCCTGGGGGGTTACTAAAAGCAATGGGGTGTGGTTCCAGTACGCCGTTTTCACAGGGGTCACAAAGTTGGTGATACCGGGGCCATTTTGGGCCACCATCATGGACATTTTACCCGAAGCCCGGGTGAAACCGTCTGCCATCATACCGGCATTGCATTCGTGTCCACAATCCCAAAATGAGATGCCGGCTTTTGGAAACAGGTCAGAAATCGGCATCATGGCCGAGCCAATAATACCAAAGGCGTGTTCAATTCCATGCATCTGGAGAACTTTAATAAAGGCCTCTTCCGTGGTCATTTTCATTCGTATCTACTCCCTATTTGACAAATTGTTTTTCCTTGGCGCGGTAAGATTACCGACACTCCCAGGTTACATCTGAATTCGCTTCAGATATCTAATGTGTGATATATCAGTCATTGGGATGATGTCAAGGGTAAAAAAATGGCATTATATTTTTAAATTATTTTCTTTTTATTAATGTTTTGTTCCGGGGCCTTGTTCTATCTTTTATTAGTGAAGCAGGGAGATTGCGAAGAAAGAGGTTGAAAACAATGGCCAAGTGTGGCAGTTGTAATCTAAAATAAGGAGATATTATGGAACTTCACGTAAATGACATTTTAACCCGGATTACCCGGTACAATTTGATCAGAAAAGGCAGGATGATTTATATCGATGTTCATCAAAAAATTCAGGGGAATCTGGCAGGGGACTATATTGCCGTTCCCAACCTGGTGAATATTGTTGCCAAGCCTGAACACCAGGGTGCCGGTGATTCCGAACAGGCGGCATTGGAAAGCTGTCTTAAAAAAATAAAGGGACTCAATATAGAGGACCTGTTTCCCGTGGCAGCGCCGGGACCCGCACCGGCAAAAACAGAAGAATAATAAAAAAGTGCCTGGCGGTCAAATTGGCACCAGGCACTTTTTTGGGGTAACGCTTTTTTACGGATCTTGCTTTATCGTATCTTTTTTTTATCGTATCTTTCTTGATCTTATCGTTGGGCTTCACCCATTTCCATACCCAAGTCCAGGGCTTTTTTGTTCATGTCCATGAAATCCTTGGGAATGGTGGTCTCCAAAACCTTGAGGATGGATTCGGGTTTTACCAGTTGGGTAATCCCGATGAGGGCACCCAGCATACAGATGTTAAATACAATGGGTTTTCCAATTTTCTCCATGACCGTCTCATACATGGGCAGACAAATATGTTTTGCCGCCACCTTTTTCTCAATGGTTACATATTTGGAATCCATCAATAAGAGACCGCCGGGGCGAATAATCTGGGAAAATTTATTATAACTTTCCTGGGTCAGGCTGACCAAAATATTGGGTTGGATCACCTTGGGGAAATTAATTTCCGTATCTGAAATCAGAATATCGCTCCGGGTGGCACCTCCCCTTGCCGCTGCCCCGTAACTCTGGGACTGGACGGCATTTTTCCCTTCAAAAAGAGCAGCCGCCTCGGCCAGGATAATGGCTGCCGTGATCACGCCCTGTCCACCTGAGCCTGAAAAAACAAGTCTTGAACGTTCCATTATGCGTTTCCTTTCATTGCAGTCTCAATGATGTGGTCATATGCCTCACAATATTCCGGCTTGTCCGTGTCTTCAACAAAGATACCCCGTTGAATCAGGTTGGGGTTTTTTTCCAGTTTTTTGGACCCGATTTTTACCGTATTGGTTTTATACCCTTCCATCATCTGGACCGCATCCCCTTCCTTATTTTTTCTGCCGTAATAGGTGGGGCACTGGGTCAAAATTTCCACAACGGAAAAACCCTTGTGCATGATGGCTTTTTTAAGAATATCTTTTGCTTCCGTGGCATGGAATACCGTGGATCGGGCCACAAAAGAGGCACCGGCACTCTTTGCCAGTTCAACAA
Source organism: Desulfobacteraceae bacterium (assembly GCA_022712835.1). Next base: position 7,871 of record JAFLJU010000352.1, on the reverse strand, counting down.
TATCAAACTCATTGTCAATGGTGGTATAGGGGGCGGTGGTGGCTTTCTTCCCAGGGCCAGACAGGGGAGAAAACTGGCCGCCGGTCATGCCGTAAATTCGGTTGTTCATGACAATGGCCGTGATATCAATGTTCCGACGGCAGGCATGGATAAAATGATTTCCGCCAATGGCCAGTGCATCTCCGTCTCCCATGGGCACAATGGCCTTGAGGTTGGGTCGGGAAAGTTTGACACCGGTGGCAAATGTCAGTGCCCTGCCGTGGATGGTGTGCAGGGAATGAAAATCAACATACCCGGATATCCTGGAGGAACACCCGATTCCGGAGGTCATGACAATTTCGTTTTTCGAAAGTCCCAGTTCATGGATGGCCCGGAGCAGTGACCCCAGGACGATTCCATGGCCGCAGCCCGGACACCACATATGGGGGAAAAACCGTGCTCTTACATAATCTTTAAAATCAAATGGTGTATCGTTCATCTTATACCCCCTTGCCTTGAATCATTCTCAAAACCGTTTTGATATCCGTGGGGGAGATCAATTGGCCGTCAATCCTATTTGCCAGGAATACATTGTCGGGATTATCCACGGCATTCTTCACCTGGGTGATAACCTGGCCCATATTCATTTCAACCACGATGACCGCCTTTGCATTGGCACATTTTTCCCGGACAATATCCGTGGGAAAGGGCCAAAGTGTCTGGAGCTCAAGAACTCCTATTTTTACTCCTCTAGCCCGCCTGTTCTGGGCAAGGTGAATGGCAGAGCGGGCCGATGATCCAAAGGAAACCAGGACATATTCCGCATCATCCAGCCAATATTCCTTATACATGGCAATATCATTGATCGAATTTTCGATTTTGTCCACCAGGTGGTGGAGCAACCCATTGACCACTGGTGGATCATTGTTGGGAAATCCCCACATATCATGGAAAAGCCCGGTCACATTGTACCGGTGTTCTCCTCCAAAATCAGACATGGGCAACCGTCCGTCCTCCCGGGGCAGATAGGGATGGTAATCCACGTCTTTGCCCACAGAGGTTCTTAACCGGTCCACCACGGGGATTTCTCCGGGTTCCGGAATGATTAGTTTTTCGCGCATGTGACCAATGGCTTCATCCAGAAGAATAATAACCGGGGTCCGATAGGTTTCAGCCAGATTAAAGGCCTCAACCGTTATCTTAAACACATCCTGGTGATTGGATGCAGTGAGCGCTATGATGGCATGGTCCCCATGGGTTCCCCATCTGACCTGGTTTACGTCTCCCTGGCTCACATGGGTCGGGTTCCCCGTGGAGGGCCCCCCCCTTTGAACATTGGCTATTACACAGGGGATTTCTGCCATACAGGCATACCCAAGCGCTTCCTGCTTCAGGGAAAACCCCGGGCCAGAAGTGGCGGTCATGACTTTGTTACCGGTAAGGGATGCACCGATGATGGCGCCCATGGAGGCGATTTCATCTTCCATCTGGATGAATTTTCCGCCTACCTTTGGAAGCCTTGCTGCAAGATGCTCCATGATTTCAGTTGACGGGGTAATGGGGTAACCTGCGAAAAAATTGAGGCCCGCATAAAGCGCTCCCTCAACACAGGCTTCATTTCCCTGAACAAACCTGATATTATTCTTGTTAGTCATTTTCCCCATCCTGATTTTTGATGATTTGTATTGCTAAATCGGGGCACCGGAGTTCGCACAGCATGCATGCGATGCAGTCTTCCGGTCTTACGGCCTCTACCTTTCCGTTTCTGTCAAGCTCAAGAACTTTCTTGGGGCAGAAGTGAACGCAGATACCACACCCTTTGCACCATTCTTTTTCGATTTTATGTGTGACTGATTTGCCTTTTCCCATATTATCCTCTTCTATAGATAAACCTATCCAAATTTAGGCATTTCATTATGCGATTTGAATTCTTATGTCAAGGTTTACCGGTATTAAAAACGAATGAGTTCATTGTTTTTTATTTTTATAAAAAAAGCAAGACAAAAAATGAACTTAATACTGATAGGAATAGGGATTTACCATAAAAAAAAGTCATGGTATAAACACTTGTATGAATCTAAATTACGAGAAGCTGGTCAGTGTCATTATCCCCACCTTTGATCGAGCCTGGGTCTTGAAAACGGCAATCGATTCTGTCCTGGCACAAATCTATACGCCCATTGAGATTATCGTGATCAATGACGGGTCCACCGACAATACCCTGGATCTTTTGGCCGGATATGGGAACAAAATTCAGGTGCTTTCCCAGGAAAATCGAGGGGTAAGTGCGGCTCGGAATATTGGTATTCAACACAGCCGCGGCCAATACATTGCGCTTCTGGATTCCGATGATGCCTGGACGCCGGATAAAATTTCCTGTCAGATCGATTTTTTTGACCAGCATCCGGAAGCGCTGATCTGCCAAACAGAAGAGATCTGGATACGCAATGGCAGAAGGGTCAATCCCAAGGTGAAGCATAAAAAGCCATCGGGCATGATTTTTGAGCCCTCCCTTCATCTGTGTCTGGTCAGCCCTTCAGCCGTTATGATCCATAAAAATCTTTTTGCGCTGAAAGGGAGGTTTGATGAAACGTTTCTGGTGTGTGAAGATTATGATCTCTGGCTTCGTATCTCAGCCGAGTATCCTATTTTTTTAATCGACAAACCCTGTACCATAAAGCACGGCGGGCATGAAGATCAATTGTCAGCCCATCATTCCCAGGATAAATATCGCATAGCCTCCATTGCCAATCTGATTCGATCCAAATCCCTTTCCAGGGAACAGGAACAAATGGCGGCACGTGTTTTAGAGGAAAAATGCCGGATATACGGCAATGGGTGCCTGAAAAGGGGACGTACTGAGGAGGGGCAGCATTATCTGGGCCTGTATGAGTCCATACTTGGGGTGGGTTTATAAATCGGTGACATTCATCTCATAAAAATATTGTCCATCTTCCGCCATGGCCGTCTCCTGTATCCGGCACCGGCTAAGATCTTCCCTTATGGTAATTGAGGAATTGGGTCCGTAAATACTGGTGTCCTCGATAATTTTCCCATTGATGAGAATCCGGGGAAGAGGGGGGGTTTTATCGGCAAACTCTTTCAGGCCCTTTTTTTCAAGGACATCTCGTTTGTTTTGGTTCTCAATCTGGTTTATCCGTTCTTTGAATTGGTTTATTTGCTTTGCATACAGATCCTGGGTTTCAAATATTTTGTTTAATTCCTGTTCTACTGTTTCAGCTGTTTTCGATAATTTTTTTAATTGGATGGAGGCTTTTTGAAGCCCGGCCACATCATCCTCCTTTTTTAGATCAAGAATGATTTGTCCTATTTCTTTCATTTCATTCTGGGCTTTTTCCTGGATTTGAGCTTTTTGAGTGATCTGCCCATAAAGTTCCTGGTCCTGGATTTCGATCAATTTAATTTTTTCTTTTACTTCTTGTAACCGGGCCAGGGATTTTTCCAATCGGTCTTGAATTGTTTGGGTCAAAATTTTTATATGTTCATCCACGCCGACTTTCAGGACAGCTGGTTTGGATGCGGTCGTTCCGATATTGCCGGCTTCAATCCCACATTTCGCAATGATTTTTGAGGTAATGATATGGCCGCCTGGGTTTTGACATGCACCGGAGATCACGATCTTAGAATCAATGATCTCTTTTTGAATAATAAGGTCGCCAAATCCTGCAACCCTAGAATGATTGATAAATTTTGCATGAACATTGCCCACCGAGTGAATCTTTGCCTCTGTGATACCGTCAGAGATATATAAATCTCCTGACAATTCAATCTCAGCCCCTTCAATCTCCTGGGCCGTAAGGCTGATGCCTTTGATGGTGAACCCCTCCTTTACAATTCCCTTTACAATGATATTCCCGTTGAAATCGATATTACCCGTTTCAAAGTCAACATCTCCATTGATCATCAGTTCCGGATTGACCGTTATGTTTCCCATGGCATCCACATGGGGTTGTCCATCCAGGTCTGCATAAATCTCTAACCCGTCATCGTTTGTACGGGTGCCGTTGCTGGCAATAAAGACAGGGTCCAGGGCGGGGTCAGCAAGGATGGGGTTGCCAAGGACATCCATTCCGTTTTTTCCTTCTTTTGCCGGTGTTTTCTCGGCAAGGAAGGCACCTATGCTGACATAGGGAATTTCCCCCCGATCCCTGAAATCAATGGTGCCGTCTTCCTGTATTTTACCAGGGTTTGTAAAATCGTTTTCAAAATGAAACTTTATGGAACCGTTTTCACTGGATACCGGTTTCTCCCCCTTTGCGACTATCAGGCTTTGAACCTCTGTTTTTAGGCGCAAAATCCCCTCTTCAATGGCTTTGTCTTCGACAATGCCAAAAATGATATTCTGTTCCTGCAGAAAGTCCATGAGGCTGGAAAGGGTGAGAATATCTGGTAAGTCCATTCCTTTTACTTTTTGAATCGATGCCGTTGTCAGATCTTTTGAAAATGAAAGTTCGATATATGCATTTAAAGAGGTGTCCGCATCTTGATTCAAGGCATTTGTTTTTTGAAGATCGGTGTCAATGCCGATGCCTGGCTGTGACGTCAGGGCGAGGGTTAAAATTTTTTGAACAAGATCTGAAGAGGCGTTACCGGGCGAATCCGTTGCATCATCATCATCAGCAACAGCAGCAGCAGCAGCAGTGCCAGTAGCGATAGCGCTTGTCGTCGCCACTGCTGTCTTGGATTCTTTTAAAATAAGGGCGTGTAAATCAAGGACAAATGGATTAAGATTCGCATTTAATGCGCTTGCGTCAAACAGGGCTTTGATATAGTCGCACAGTATCAAAAACTCATTTCCAAGGCCATCTGGTGTGACAGGAATATCGTTTTGCTCTATTCTTTTCCCAAGGGTGAAGTCTTTGTCCGGGGCCTTTTGTTTGAGCGCTTTTCGTAACGTGGAGTTGCGCATTAATCTTTCCGCTTTTTTTTCAGCTATGAGTTTTTGACAGGCCTCATTCTTTTTTTTCAATTTCTGAGCAATTTTAAGCAGCTGCTGGTTTTGGTGGGTGGTGACCCGCTTTAATTGCTGGCGTTTCATGGACCGCCGAAACTGAACCAGGCAGTTTTTTGCCTGATTGAGAAGGTCTTCATCCTGGAATGGGTAAATGATGCAGGAATGAATCCCCCCCTTATTGATGGCCCGGATCACCATGTCCGGCTCGTCTGCTGGTACCATCAGCATTCGTTGGGTCATGGGGGAAATTGTCTTTGCATGCTTGTGTATGTCATCCCCTTCCATCTTTGGTAATTTGAAGCTTGCGATAAACAGGTCAAAGGGGGAGGATTTGGATTCTTCCAGCCGTAAAAGCGCCTGTTTTGAAACGACTTCGCAATGAACATCAAACCCAACTTTAGTGAGGATGGCCCTGGCATGGTTGCTTATGGATTCATTGCTTTCGAGAATGAGGATTTTGGGTTTTTGGGTATCAGTCATCGGCCTGTCCAATATTACCGGAGGGTGGTGTGGATTTTCCTTTAAGCGGACGTGTCATCTCAAATCCGTTTCCCAGGGCCAGATCGTTAAAATCGTTGAACAATGCGGTTATTGTTTTTGAACACAGAGTATTTAGCATTTCCTGGCCTTGTTCACCAAGGGGGGCCAAAGTTGCCTGCAATTGTTCCATAATTTGGGCTGGCCCAAGAGCCTGATGGGAGGTCAATCCTTTGAGTTGTGCATCAATGGATTCGATTTGTGTATCGATGGAGATTCTTTCTTTGTCATGGGTTTTGGCTGTTTCCATGAGCTCACAGTTTAATTCATACAAGGTGGCATTTTGTTTTTTTGCAAGGGTAATGAGGGCTTTGTTTTCCAGAAACCGTTCATATTGTTCAATCCCGGATCGTATGGCCACTAGTAGTTCATCATTGTCCCATGGTTTTGAGATATACCTCTGGACAGCGCCCTTGTTCACGGCATTGATGATGGTTTCCATTTGTGAATACCCGGTTATCAGAAAACGAATGGTTTCGGGATGGAGTGTTTTTGCATGCTCAAGGAATTGGGTGCCCTCCATTCCGGGCATTTTTTGGTCTGAAATAATTAGGGAAAATGGCTGGGGGGCTGATTTCAGAATCTCCAGAGCGGATTCACCACTGTTGGCATATACCGATTCAAGCTTCTCCATTTCAAGCAGCCGGCGAAGGGCCTTGCCAACCTGGGGTTCATCATCCACCACCAGAACTTTGTGGGAATGGGCCGATGTCATTTGTTCACTCCCGGGGATGAGAGGAGATCCAGAAGGAGAAGGCAGATCGGTGTTTCAGAGAAATTTTCAGGCATGTTCCGGTCTTTTAGGTGTTTTTTTACTAACATTCCCGGCTCCAACTATCTATAAACCATTGCCATGGTGGTATAAAACAATGAAAATTACTATCTGTTTAGTCTAACTTTTATTATTTTGAAAAGCAATGATAATTCATTCCTATGGTTATATCCCCAAGGGAGAACTGTCTGTCTGGCCGTTCTGGCTTAGTTTATTTCATTTGCGGTTCTTAAGTTACTTGACAAGGTATGCACTGATTTATTAGGTATGACTCAAGTCTTCATTAGGGGTCCGTCAATCTATTATTAAGGAGTCTGTCCCATGGCCGATATCAGCGGTGATTGCCCATCTCTCACAAAAGAGGAAAAAGCAAGTTTTGTCGTTGACATGTTTACTCGAATTGTTGTTCATTACGGACTTTGGTTTGCAGAGGTTCGTCACCAGATGGGCATGGAAAAAGCCCTGAAGATTCTGGATACGGCAACCCAAAAAACGGTTGGCATTGGGTTGAAGCGGTTGGCAAAGGAATTGGGGTTTGAAATCGAAAACGGATTACCAAAGGCATTGCTGGATATGGATGAAAATGCCATGGACCATTTGATGAAAGCCGTGGCAAAAAACTGGCTGGTGAATGATGGGGTCTGGTTCCAGGCAGTGGAGTTTGAACATGGGATGAATGATGCCAAACGATGTAATGATTCCTGCTGGGCACAGTTTTCCCCCTATGAGGCCCATGCCATTAAGAAAATTTTAAATCTGGGAGAAGCGCCGGGGCTTGTCGGATTGAAAAAAGCCTTGAATTTCAGGATGTATTCCCTCATAAATACACAATCAATTGTTGACGAGGGAGCTGAAAGTTTTGTATTCCAGATGAATGAATGTCGGGTACAAAGGGCAAGGATAATGAAAAAACTGGATGATTATCCGTGCAAGTCTGCAGGCCTGGTAGAATATACATATTTTGCAACAGCAGTTGATCCACGGATTAAAACCCAATGTATCGGGTGTCCGCCGGATGACCATCCAGATGATTGGTTTTGTGCGTGGCGTTTTAGCCTGTAAAAAGAGGCGTTAGGTGCCAATAATAGTTTATAAGAATATAAGAATATAAGAATCGCTTAAATATAAAGGAAGGGATTGATCTATGGGAGTTACAGCAGACAAGATCCAGGAACTTAAGTTAAAGGAAGAAAAGATTTTAGGAATGGGGGGAGAAAAGGCACTTGCCAAACGCCGTGATAATGGAAAACTCAATGCCAGGGAACGGCTTGCTCTCCTGTTTGACAAGGGAAGTTTCAGGGAAGTGGATATGTTTGTCACACACCGGTGCACCAATTTTGGCATGGAAAGCAAAGAGATCCCTGCCGACGGGGTGATCACAGGCCACGGCAAGGTGGACGGCCGCATCGTTTTTGCCTATGCCCAGGATTTTACCGCCAGGGCCGGGTCCCTTGGGGAGATGCATGCCAAAAAAATCTGCAAGGTGATGGACATGGCCTTGAAAACAGGGTCTCCCATCATCGGCATGAATGATTCCGGAGGGGCCAGAATTCAAGAAGGAATTGATGCCCTGTCCGGGTACGGGGAGATATTTTTTCGTAACTCAGC
>JAFLJU010000227.1 GCA_022712835.1 Desulfobacteraceae bacterium | reverse complement strand
AAATACGACATCCATGCCCTGTTTAAAGAGCTTGAAAGGAAAAAGCCTGAAATACCCCCCCCCACCCAGGGGCAAAGTATAATTTTTAAATTTCAGATTAGATATGGGGATCTCAAAAAAATCCTTGGCAATCTGATATACCCCGAATGTCTTCGAATACCCAGTCAAATCAAGCCTGCCGTAACGACTGTTTGAACCAAAGGAGTTGAAACTAGAATCATAGAGATACCCAACCTCCCTGACCAGATTCAACACCTCGTCATTGATGGAAAAACTGGGAGCCCTGTATCCTGCCACCTCTTTTCCTGTAATATCTTCCAACAAGGCCTTGCTGGTAGTAAGGTCATAAATAAGCGCCTGTTGGTCCATTTGGGAACAAAGATCGTGACCAAATCCGTGGGACGCCACTTCATGGCCTCTGTTTGAGATCTCTCTGACAAGGTGGGGGCATTTTTTTGCTATCCAGCCGAGCACAAAAAAGGTGGCTCGGGGTTTGAAAGAAAAAGAATCCAAGAGATCCAGAATCTTGATGGTGTTTCTTTCAACCCTCAGCTCTAAAGAATTCCAGGTTGAAAATGGGATGTAGGACTTAAAATTTTCAACCTGGAACCAGTCTTCTACATCAAATGTCAGCAGTATGGAAGGCTTCTCTTCCGATGCCATGGTATTCAAATCCTGCCTCTTTTACTTCCTGTGGATCATATTGGTTTCTGCCGTCAAAGATCACCGGTTGTTTCATTTTTTGGTTCATTTGCAACAAATCCGGCTGCCGGAAAGTTTTCCATTCCGTTACCAGAATAAGGGCATCGGTGTTTTCCAATGCCTGGTATTGATCATCTGCCAGTGTCACATACCCCTTTTCAATCCAGTCTTCCGGTATTTCTTTTTTGGTCTGGTCCATGGCAACTGGGTCATAGGCCTGGATTTTTCCTCCAGCCTGAATCAAAGTTTCCATCAGGACCAGGGAAGAGGCTTCCCGCATGTCATCGGTTCCGGGTTTAAAAGAAAGTCCCCAGACACAGAATGTTTTTCCGGAAAGGTCATCGCCAAACCGTTCCTTTACCTTGGTTCCCAGCACTTGTTTTTGTAGGTTGTTACGCATTTCAACCGAATCCAGGAGGGTCGGTTCAAATCCGGCGTCCTTGCTGGTTTTTATCAGGGCTTTAACATCTTTGGGAAAACAGGATCCCCCATATCCGCACCCCGGATAAATAAAGGAATACCCGATGCGTGAGTCTGACCCGATGCCTTTTCTGACATTTTCCACATCCACCCCAAGGCGATCACAAATATTGGAAATTTCATTCATGAAGGATATTTTGGTTGCCAGCATGGAATTGGCTGCATATTTCGTCATTTCAGCATCCCTGACATTCATAAATAGCATTTTATCGCGATTTCTCGAAAACGGCGCATAGAGTCGTTTCATCATTTTGATGGCTCTTTTTGAGTCCGCCCCCACGATGATTCGGTCGGGTTTTAAAAAATCATTGACTGCCGCTCCCTCCTTTAAAAATTCAGGATTGCTGACCACATCAAATTCAATCTCCATATGACGTTTTTCAAGCTCCTGCTCAATAACCGCCCTCACCCGATCTGCTGTTCCCACAGGTACCGTTGATTTATCCACAATAACCGCATAATCGGTAATATTCTGACCGATCTGTTGTGCCACCTGAAGCACATACTGAAGATCGGCAGACCCGTCATCTCCCGGTGGGGTTCCCACAGCAATGAAAAAAAGACTGCAATCTTTGGCAGCCTTTGCAAGGTTTGACGAAAATCCCAGGGTGCCTTCCTTAAAATTTTGAATCACAATCTGTTCAAGGCCTGGTTCATAAATGGGAAGAATCCCTTTTTTCAAATTATTGATTTTTTCTTCATCAATATCAACACAGGTCACATGGCTTCCCATTTCAGAAAAACATGCCCCTGTTACAAGCCCGACATAGCCGGTGCCAATGATAGTGAGTTTCATAGCGTTTATTTATACCTTTTTTATCTTAATTTATTATTTTCATGGGTTTGGATTTTCATTTCAAGCAGATATACCAGATATACGAGTACCAAGGCGAATCCGAAAATGATCAGGCCGGACATGTCATGTAAAAATCCATTGGCCGTATCTGGGCTTATCCAGGCAGCCATGGCGGCAGTAATCGTCAGCCGGATCACATTCACCAGAACCGCAATGGGAATAGCGGACAAAAAAAGAATCCATTTTTTTAAACCGGTGAGTGGGGCAATAAAAGCAAAAACACCTGTCAACGCGAGAAGAGACGTCAGAGAACGCAAGCCGGAACAGGCATCTACAACTTCCAGTGAGGTGTTGGCCAGGTGTAAAATATTTCCCTCTCTGAAAACCGGGATACCTATAAAATGGATCATTTCAGAAGAAAAATTTGCGGCTATTAGCTGTAGGGGGAAAGCGATTTTATTCCAAAGGATGGAAGGAATCGGAATCATGATGACAAGATATGCCAGTGGGATTAACACCTTTTTAAACACCTTAAGCCCCCAGCAATAAATAACAATCCCGGAAAGGGTGATGACCATGGAAAACCGCATTAAAAATTGCTCAGCCCCAGCATGTCCTGCCAAATGAATGAACATGCCAAAACAAATGACAACCAGTCCCCAGTTGGAAGCTTGCGGCTCTACCAGGGCGATTTCATTTTTTTTATACCAGATCATATAGACACAGATAAATGGAATCAAAAAACCATGGGAAAAATTGGGGTCTGTTGACCAGTCTGAAATCAGGGTAGCAATGGCATGGTGGTAGAGCAAATAAAAACCTGCCAGGATCAACAAAACCTGAACGGTTGTATGGGATTTAATCTTTAATTTCATTTAATCCTTTTCCCATCAGGAGGGAATATACTCATCTAAAATCGGTTTGATTTCCCTGGCAAATTCCGTGAGCAATTTATCCGTTGTTTCTTCACTTTTGATAATCGGTGAAATCAACCGGACAAAGGCACCGTCTGTCCGCCTCTTTGTCATTGAATCAATGACCAACCATATTTTTTGCATATATTCCGAACCAATGATCCTTCCCCTGGAGTGAAACCAGTACAAGACGATCTGTTTTTCTCCCCCTTTTTGCAGTAGCAAACGGATAACGCTACTAGGTATTTCCCCCTTTTGAAACACGAGGGGCTCCTGATCTGTTTTAATTATATTCCACCCAGCCCCTGGCATACAGTTCTTAGGTGAATGGATCAGGTCTCCTTCCTTCTGGCTCTGGTAAAAACCAACATATAAATTAATCCGGTTTCCCTGGCGGTTTTGATAATTTCCCAGGATATAATCTTCAACCCCGAGAATATTGTAGACCTTTTGGTCCAGAGTGTCTTTCACCCCTTTCCATTCTCCGATTTCAAGGGGAAACAAGTCAAAGGATTTGTTGAGACGAGTCCTTTCAGACTGGCTGAAAACAAATGTTAAAAGCGCTGTCAGAACTAAAATAGCAACAATGATTATGGTTCTCATATAGGAGATGTTAAATTTATCGTTCACGGTCATAAATCATCTTATCAAAAGAGGTTCTGGATAAATTATTATTGGGTTTTATCGGGGTTTCCGGGATCAGGTTCACGGAAAAAAAGACCCGGTTTTCCGTATAATCATCGCGTTGGAAAGAATTGGTGCTATAATCTGTAAAACTATAATTCAAATTGAGCTTAAGCCATTTAAGTGGCCCCCATGAAAGGCCCGCTCCCAGGGTAAGCATCTCGTCTCGTCGGGCATCAAGGGTTTCATAAAATTCAACAGAACGATAGAAACCAAACAGATTGGAAGACAATTGTTTTAACAACTGATAATTAAGCTGATATCCTGCCTGGTAGTAAATGTTATATCCCAGGCTTGCGGCCTCTTCCCCGGAATCTGAATATCCACTGGAACCGGTGACGGTAAGTGATGCCCGTCGATTAAAATCAAAGGTTTTATAGGCATCCAGATCGATAAAGGGATCTGTTGAATCATCGTTGTCATTGCTCCATTGGTTGAACAGCGCCCCAAGGCCCAATGTAACTCCGGAATCATCGGTTATATCCCAGTCGACACCCACCGAAGGGTGCAAAATATGATGGTCATAAAATTGGGTTTCCGAATAGGAGTGGCGATACTTAAGGTAGGCATCCAGGTTTTTTGATATATTGTAAATATAGCGAATATCACCGGAATAGGTTTTTATATCATTGAACCCGTCAATAAAATCTTTATTTCTAAATGAAAAATTACTGTCAATTCCTGTTTTGGGCGTGAACCAATATGAAAAATAGCCTGCGGGCTCATAGTTGGTATATTCATCCGGGTCCAATTCTTTATAGTCATCAAATTCATAGAGAAAGGTAACCTTTAAAATATTCTTTTTACCGTATTTATGGCTAAGCCCTGCCTTTCCCGTATGTAATGCATGTTCTTTATAAATTCCGGTTCGAAGCTGCTCATCAAAGCGATTCGAGTAATCATATCCGTAAGTTAGTTGGGTATTCTTTTTAACCTGGGTGGTGCCTTTGATGGATGCATCGTTTCGCCATGCATCTCCCTGGTAATTATCAGAACTTCCGTCATAATAAAGATGGGCTTCAAGATTTGTATATTTTGTGGGCTTAAACTCGCCATCGACAGATACCTTATGTTCAAGTTTGTCCCGGTCGTTCAGGTTTTTATAATCTTTGTATACAGGAGAATAACTTAGATAAACCTTTTTGGTAAGGTCCGAAAAGCCCATGGAAAACCCAAGTTCATAGGAGGTGATGAACTCTTCTTGTTTGTGGGTAGCACTCTTGAAATAATTGTCACTGTATTCTTCACTGATCGTCAGGGTCGGCACGATTTGAAAAGTAGTTTTGGCAGATATCGATGATATGGTTAAAACCAGGGTCAAAAAAATTGCCCCAACCGTTTTGTATACACGATACAAATTTATTTCTTTTCCCAAACCCTTCTCCTAAAAACAAACCAAATTTACGGAACAATGATGATATCATCAGCCCGAAGGAGGATATCTTTGTTTAGTTGTCCCTTTACAATGTCGTCATAATCAATTTTTATCATCACTTCCTTTTGTCCGGTTCTCCTGTACAAAATGATCTTATCCTTGGATGCCCATTCTGTAAACCCTTTAGCTAACGCAAAAGCCTGAACAATCGTCAATTTTTTTACCAAGGGATATTCCCCGACAACCAGGACTTCTCCCAGGATATAATATCTTTGACTGACAGGGTTCATAAGGGTTACCGTAACGGAAGGAGATTCCACAAATTCCGATAGTTTTTTTTGAATATTTTTTTTTAATTCCACCGTTGTTTTTCCCTCCGCCGGGATATCATCCAGCAGGGGAAAGGTTATTTTTCCGTCGTTTCTCACCTGAACGGCATCAAAAGACAAATCTTCTTCCTTCCAGGTATTGATGCTTAAAATATCACCGATTCCAATGGTGTAATCCTTGTTTTTTAAACCAACCGGTTCCGTTGCACAAACGGTTGATGCAACCCAGAATAAACAGGTTATCATCCATAAGGGAAAAACAATTATTTTCTTCATTTTCAGCATAGCTCCGCCCCTTCGATTTTCTCTCAACATCTGAAAATCAATATTAAAACTTTTCTTTTTTTTACTATATTGCCAGGAATTCTGTTACCTGGCTCCCCTTCCAAACAATACGGTTTTTACGGTTCTAAGAATTGTAATAATGTCCATGAAAAGCGACATATTCTTGATATAAAAAAGCTCATAATTGAGTTTTTCAACCGCATCTTCAACAGTGGCACCATACTCATATGATATTTGTGCCCAACCGGTAATACCCGGTTTTACATTAAAGCGCTGGGCATAAAAGGGTATTTTTTTTTCAAGTTCGTCCGTAAAAAATTTTCGCTCCGGACGGGGACCCACAAGACTCATCCTGCCTTTAAGTACTTCCCATAATTGCGGCAATTCGTCAATTCGGAATTTACGCAAGACCTTGCCCACCCGGGTAACTCTGGTATCATTATCCTGGGCCCAGACCGGTCCTGTATGCTTTTCGGCATCATCCACCATGGAACGAAATTTTGGCATCATATATTCTTTTTTGTGTTGTCCCACCCGATCCTGGACAAAGAAAAGGGGTCCCCGGGAGTCCAGTTTTATTAGAATGGAAACGATAATCAGCAACGGTGATAAAAGGATCATTAACAAAATAGATAACACAATGTCTTCAAGGCGTTTCAAACCCAGCTTTAATCTGGATTTTTTAAACCCTTCGGAAAAGATCAGCCAGGAAGGATTAATTTTATTAACCAATACCTTTCCTGTCAACATTTCATAGAACGAACTGCCCTCAAGAACCTCAATACCGGCAGTACGGCATTGGATCAGCTCATCCGCTGGAAATTTCCCCCGCATTTCTCCCAGGGCCACCACCACTTTTTTAATACCAAATTCATTGGCGGTATTAGACAAATTTTGATGGGTTCTTTGAATGATGGGCAACTCTTTGATCTGATGAGGATGAGACTTAATTTCAACATCCGGTATAATCACAGAAACCGTATAACCACAGTCAATGTTTTTGGCAATTTCGGAATAGATATCAATAGCCAGACCATTGGACCCTAAAATGATAATATTTTCATTGAAAATTCCCTTGTTGAGAATATAAATATAAAGCATTCTCCAGCTAATAATAAATACGACAAGAAATAAGAGACTCAATGCAAAAATTTCCTGATCAATAATCACAATAGGAAATAAAAAGTAAACACCCGCCAGGGCAATGGAGGCGATGCCAAGCGCCTGGAAAAGCCGGATGCCCATTTCGATAATAGATGCGGCAATACTAAAATCATACAACTCATTGTAATACAGACAAATCTGGCAGATCACAGTAATCAGAGCGATCCTCGCCACCAATAGCAAATCAAAAAGATAGGAATCGGAAAATGTCAAAATCACACAAGACAAAAGAACTGAACCGAAAATGATCACCCCTTCAAAAATAAAAAAAATAATGTTTCTAATGGGGAAATATTGTTTTAAAAGCCGTAACATATTTGTCTGGGGGTTCAGACCCTCCCATAGCCGTATTTTTTATACCGGTATCTGGTACCAGGTGTCTTCGTGGCAAAATTTTTAATGACCCCAAGAATTTTATCTTTCCCATAAATATCAATAATATCCTGGACTTCTTTTTTCCGGGTTTTCCCCTGACGAATAACAATGACAATGCCGTCAACAACCCTTGCAATTGCATTTGTTTCAGAAGTTATGTAAGGAGGCGGGGTGTCTACAATCACATAGCGGTCGCTATACCTGGATTTCATTTCACTCAACAATTGGCGCATCTGTTCGGAAGACAAAAGTTCAGAAGGATTTTCCGGGATAGTTCCACCGGGTAAAAGGGTGAGTTTGTCAATAAAGGTCTTTTTCAACAATGAGGCAAGGGGAATACCCGATGACAAATGATCACTTAATCCTTTGGTTTCATTGAGTCCGAACAACTTGTGAATAGAGGGTTTGCGAAGATCACAATCCATCAATAATACATATTCGTCTATGCTTTGGGCTATGCTCACGGCCAGATTGGCAGAAATAAATGATTTCCCCTCGTCTGGAGAGGGACTTGTGATCATGATACTCCTTGGCGGTTTTCCCTTTTCAGGAAACAAAATATTATTTTTTAAGAGCCTGAATTGTTCAGATTCAATGGAATGGGGTTTTAATGCCGAGACAATTGAAGGATGGATTCCTTCTGGTATTTCATCATAGGCTTCCCGGGGCAGGAAGGCTTCGTCCTGCCCCGGGGAATGCTTCACAAAATCAAGAAAAGAATCGGTCTCTTGGATTTTTTCATCAAAGACTTGCCCGTAAGATTCACTATATTGTGGAGCTTCACTGTATTGGGATTCCCTGTTTTGAGGTTTTGAAACCACGGTGTTGGCTATGGTTTGCCCAGGCACCCTTCCCTGCTTTGATTTCTCCATGGCTTGAAATATTTTACCCACGCATGAACTCCGCCACTAAAAATTGATCTGCATTTTTATAAAATTGATGGTTCTATCCAATCCTTTTATATTGAGCACCGCAAAAAAGGATAAGACAATGATGGCATAGATGCTTAACAGAATAAACCCAATGATTGCAACTTTCCGTTTTGTTTTATCAATGGGCACTTGCAACAAAGGAATACTAGCAAGAATGGTTAGCCCCAGTTCCTTTTCGATCTGTTCATCCCTTCTCAGAGAAGTATCAAAAAATTCAAGCAGAAATATCATGCCGGCACCCAACCCCAAACCGGCAACAACCGAAAGCATGAAAAATTTTTTCACATTGGGAGAAATGGGCTTTTCCGGCAACCTGGCATGGTCCAAGATTCTGAACTGTTCCCCTTTTTGTTTCTTTTCCATATTAACAGAAAGCTCAGCTTCCAGTTTTCTGTCAAGCAGAGAATTGAAGACATCCCTGATATTATTATAATCTCGTTTCAATGATTGTAACTCGAGTTCCCGCTTGGGAGTGCCCTCCACCCGGGTCTGATACACGAGCATTTTTTTTTCAATTTCCTGGATATCAAATTTGATCCTTTGGATATCATTTATCTGTTGGGTCCGGGAAATTTTCATTTGTTGGATGGCGCTATTTTCCATGGTATCGGATGATTGTCCAGGGGCAATAGAGTTTTGTTTCTGTGTAGCGGCCCGTTCCTGGGCCAGGGTTGTTTTTAAATTTTCTATCCGTTTCTCAAGCCTTACCACATCTGGATGTTTGGGCGTATAACTACCCAGCAATTCGGCGTGCTGCTTTTCTGCCAAAAACAATTCTGTCTCGGTAGGGATACCATCGGCCCCATTTTCGTTGCCACCCAGTGATACTGAAGCCTGATTATTTTTTGAAGATATCTTCCTGGCCTGGGCAATCTGGGTTTCTAACAAGCTTAAGGATATTTTTGTTTCCCGAAGCATGTTATGTTTATTGGCCATTTGTTCCTGAAGCCTGTCAAGGGTTCTCAGATTGGTTTCCAATTCATCAGGCAAGCCTCCCAGGTACTTAGATCTGTATTTTGCAAGTTTGCGTTCCCGTTCTTCCAGCCGATGTCTTGTCTTTTCAAGTTCGGATTCTAAAAACTCACTGGTACCAATGGCTTGGGCTTCCCGAACTTTTAGATTTTCATCCATGAAAAAACTGGCCAGTGTATTGGCAATCTGCATAACTTTTTGGGGATTACTCCCTTTAAAAATAATTGAAAAGGCCTCTGCACCCTGGCGGGTTCTCTCTATTTTTACTTGGACCCGATTTCGCATGCTGGCGATTTTATCTTCTAAATACATGTTCCCGGTATTTTCATACAACCCAAACTGGTGGATTATCTTTTCAAGATTGCTGCGACTGAGTATCTGCTGTGAAATGGTGCTGATACGCTGGTTGATACTGGAAGAGACAACGGATTTAATATATGCGGTGGGCACGCTTTGCTGCTGAACCAGAATCAATGTAGTGGCCTGATAAGTCTTTTGGGCGACAAGGGTTGCAAACAATCCCAAAGTAAGTGTGATGCATAGTGGAATGACAATAAACCAGCGTCTCCTGACAATGATTTCAAAAATCTGATCAGGCTTAATCTGTGCTGGAGGTTGAAACGCATCTGCCATATTAAGATCCCGGGATACAATAGCCCTAAATTATTATTTATTATAACCTTAGTTTTTGTGGGTATTCTTTAACATTATGGTTTTTTTGTCAACACAAAAAGCAATCAAAGCATCTATCAATAAGGGTTACAGAGATTTATATTTCTTGAAAAACAAGGGACAAAAAGAATGAAATCTATAATTTTTCCAACATAGTTACCAAATCAACCGACCCTTTTTACCATGGGGCAAAAGAGTTAGCCCGCCAGATCATTTTATTATTGTTGCTCGTAAAACCCTCTAATAAATCAATAATTGACATTAGGTTAATATGGTTTTATTTTCCTGGGTATTATGAAACCATACACCGTAAAATACCTAAAAGACTATCGACCGGCTGCATTTATTGTCGACACCATTGATCTTACCTTTAACATATGTGATGAATCTACACAGGTGACCTCAATACTTAAAATCCACCGGAACCCTGCTGTGGCAGACAAAAACACTCCCCTTGTCCTGAACAAGGATACATACGAAATACTTTCTGTCGTTGCAGACGGTATGCTATTGCTGCCCGGTGAGTATGAATCATCAGATACCCATTTCAAACTTACAAAAACCCCGGAATCCTTTACTTTGGAAATAACCAATGTTTTGGATCCTTTGCGCAATACCTCCCTTGAAGGGTTATACAAGTCCGGGGATATTTTTTGTACCCAGTGCGAAGCACAAGGATTCAGGAAAATCACCCCCTACCCTGACAGACCCGATATCATGGCTATTTTTTCAACTACCATTATTGCCGATAAAACCCGCTATCCTATATTATTATCCAACGGAAATCAGGTGGCAAAAGGTGATATCGATGGAAACCGTCATTATGTCCGCTGGGAAGATCCCTTTAAAAAACCAAGTTACCTGTTTGCCCTTGTGGCCGGAAACCTGTCTTTTATCCAAGATACCTTTACCACCTCATCTCAAAAAATTGTCGACTTAAAAATATACTCGGAAAAAGAAAATATCCATAAATGTGACCATGCAATGAAAAGTCTCAAACAAGCAATGGAATGGGATGAACAGCGATTCGGGCTGGAATATGATCTTGATCTCTACCAGATCGTTGCCATCAACGATTTTAATGCCGGTGCCATGGAAAACAAAGGCCTCAATATTTTTAATTCAAAATATGTGCTTGCCAACCCGGAAACCGCGACAGATGACGATTTCTCAAATATTCAAGGGGTGATTGCCCATGAATATTTCCATAACTGGACCGGCAATCGGGTCACTTTAAAAAACTGGTTCCAACTGAGTCTGAAAGAAGGGCTAACCGTCTTTCGTGACCAGGAATTTTCCGCTGATTTTAACTCAAGGGCTGTCAAACGAATTTCCTGTGTCAAAAATCTAAGGGCCTATCAGTTTCCCGAAGATGCAGGCCCTATGACCCATCCTGTCCGGCCCGAATCCTATATCAAAATGGACAATTTTTATACCATGACGGTTTATGAAAAAGGGGCGGAACTGATCCGGATGATCCACCTCCTTTTGGGAGAAGTAAATTTTAGACAGGGCATGGACCTTTATTTTAAAAAATTTGACGGCATGGCCGTCACCATAGAAAATTTTGTATCGGTGATGGAAGAAGTGTCCGACATGGATTTAACCCAGTTCAAACACTGGTATTCTCAATCAGGGACTCCAAAGGTTAAGTTTAGCAGATCTTACAACCCAGCCCTTAAGACCCTGACCCTGACCTTTGAACAAAAAACAGCTCCCGATCGAAATCAGCTAGAAAAACAGCCCCTTCATATTCCGGTCCGCTTTGGACTCATGGATGCAAAGGGCCGCGACATTACCCCAAGCGGCCATAGTCTTCTCAACCTGAAATCTGAAAAACAAACATTTGTCTTTAATAATATGGAACCCAATTGCTATCCATCCGTGTTCAGACAATTTTCTGCCCCCATCAAACTTGAAACTGATTTTTCCGATTCAGACCTGGCGTTTCTCATGGCCCATGACCTGGATGAATTTAACCGGTGGGATGCGGCCCAGGCCTTATTTATAAAAGAAATTCAACAATTGGTAACAGCCTTTCAAAAAAAAGAGACTCCAAAGGTATCTTCGATATTGATCCAGGCCTTTAAAAAAGCCTTGACCACGGGTTTGATCAAGGGTGATACTGACCGGGCATTTCTTGCAAAGGCCTTGCAATTGCCCCAGGAAACCGAGATTAAAGATCACTATGTCTTGATTGATGTCACCGCCATTCACAAAGCCCGCTCCTTTCTTAAAAAAGAAATCGCCCGGCAGCTCAGACAAGATTTTTTGGACACCCTAACCCAATGTTCACTTTCTGACCCCTTAAGCCTGGCACCGTCTGCCTGTGCCGACAGAAGCCTTAAAAACCTGTCATTATCCTATTTGGGAAGCTTAGAGGAAAAAGAAATGACAGCGCTAATTTTTCAACGCTTTGAAACAGCCAAAAACATGACAGACGAATTTTCAGCCTTTCGTATTTTAAGCGGGATTGATCCCGATACAAGACAGATCGCAACCAAAGCCTTCCATAAAAAATGGCAGCATGACAAACTGGTCTTAGATAAATGGTTTGCCGTCCAGGCCGGTTCCTGCCTTGAAGATACACTGGATATTGTTGAAAATTTGACGGGGCATCTGGATTTTGCACTGACAAATCCCAACAAAGTCAGATCCCTGATTTATATATTTGCCATGCAAAACCCCATTAATTTTCACCGAATCGACGGCAAAGGATACACTTTTATTGCGGATCAAATTCTTGGGCTTGATAAAATCAATCATCAAATTGCCGCAAGACTTTGTTCCTGCTTCAACCAGTGGAAAAAATATGATGGCAAAAGGCAAACATTAATGAAACAAGCCCTTGAAACCATCATGGCTGAAAAGCAACTTTCTAAAAATGTATTTGAAATTGTATCAAGGGCCCAGGAATAGGCCGGGGCCTTATTTTAAACCATCAGACATAATATGCCTTGTACCAATCAACAAAACTTCCAATCCCCTTGTCAATGGATGTGGATGGCTTGAATCCGATATCAGATATCAGGTCATTCACATCGGCATAGGTGGCAGGCACATCTCCTGGCTGCATCGGCAAATAATCAATCTGAGCTTTTTTTCCAATGGCTTGTTCAACGGCATGGATGAAATCCATGAGTTTTACCGGGTGATTATTTCCGATATTATATAATTTATAAGGAACACAGCTTGACGACGCAGTGGGATCATCCGAGGACCAATCAGGGTCAGATGTTGGGATTTTTTCCATTACCCTTATCACACCCTCCACAATATCGTCGATATAAGTGAAATCGCGCTCCATGCTCCCATTATTAAACACTTTGATGGGCTTGTTATCCAGAATGGCCCTGGTAAATAAGAAAAGGGCCATATCCGGTCGCCCCCAAGGGCCGTACACCGTAAAAAAGCGCAGACCGGTTGTGGGCAACTGATACAAATAACTATAGGTATGGGCCATGAGTTCATTGGCCTTTTTTGATGCAGCATAGAGGCTGATAGGATGATCCACGTTATGGTGTACAGAAAAAGGCATCCGGGTATTCAGCCCGTAGACAGAGCTGCTGGAAGCATACACCAAATGTTTGACCTTTGAGTGACGGCATCCCTCCAGGATATTGCCGAACCCCACAATGTTTGAATCCACATAGGAAGCAGGATTTTCAATGCTATAACGAACACCGGCCTGGGCAGCCAGATTGACCACACAATCAAATAAATGGGTGTCAAACAGCTCTTTTATGCTGCTTCTGTCTGCCAAATCCATCTGCAAAAAAGTAAATCCTGATTTTTTTTTGCCCCCCGCTTTTTTTTGCCCTGCTTCTTTTAATAGGGCCAGTCGGTCTTTCTTTAAATTGACATCATAATAATCATTTAAATTATCAATACCCACAACATTTTGTCCGGCTGCAAGTAGCCGCAAAGTCAGGCTATATCCAATAAAACCTGCGACTCCGGTCACAAGAACATTCATAGAAAGATCCCCTATAAATCAAATTAACTAAGGACTAAAAAATCATGAGTCCCTATTACCATGAACGGAGAATCAGGACAATGGAGGAAACAGGTGAAACTTGAAAAACAATCTGCCAACTATTTTGATCTTCACAGAAGTGAAATAAGGCAAAACTTAGGATAAAAACCTTAAGGTCAAATTTTTTTATTTTTAAATTTATAAACAATACGGCGATGGTTTGAAAACAGGCGGGGTAACCACTAATAAAAAAAAAGGGTGACAAAGGCTTAGGGCAAATCAGGATAAACAGGCAAACTACTCCATCTGCTGACTCGCTCCCACCCATATCGGTCTTCCCATCCCCTTCGTCTCTCCTTAATGGAGATTCTCGTTTCAGAACCTGGATATCCTGGCCCCATGTCCAAAATACGACGATCTACCGAAAGTCTTCGGTCACTTAAGTTTCGTTTTACATGGACTTTTTCTTTTTGCTCCACTGATTCTTTTTTGTGTTTCATTGTTCCTTTCATAATACATTTTCCTTTCCTGATGTTGTTGCTTACGATTATTTAATTTATTTTTGGAAAAGTGAAAATCAGGTATGAATATATTACGAACGTCAGTTCAGATGAGGTATTAATGCATTAAGTATATAAAATATACCGAAATTGTCAAAATATTTTTTCCCTTTATTGTTTTTTTATAGATTGTTTTTTCTTTATATTTTTCAGGGGAAAATCAATTTGTCCAGTATAAGTCCAAAAAACCTATCGCTATCACACCGAAAAATCCAACCCAAATGGATGTCACACCGATGGCAGACCGAGACATTCCAATCATATCCTTTGAACCAGGAAAACTCTGAAGATGGGGGAGAAGCTGCCACGCATCCTGGGGCATCATCAAAACAGCCAATGACAAATACATGACCATGGGGATTGGCGAAGACATGGCTGAATGCGTTGTCCATTTGTATTTGACAGGAGGGCCGGGTAATGATCCCACCACAATTTTTACACGTAATAATCGGATCATCAAGAGGGCTGACCTGGCACTGCTCCCGGGGCAAAAAGTCCGACACCTCTTTACAGACGAGAGACACTCAAGAAATCCCTGACCGTTCTTTATCCAGATAATAAAGGGTGGCGCCCACGGGTGCAAAAGATAAAAACAATATATTCAGCCAGGGGATGAGAAACAAAATTCCAAATCCCAGGTGGAAGGGTAAATTGCCCTTTAAAAATTGCATCCGTTCCCCAAATGGTATCATCCTTCTTGCAGGAACTAAATCGGTATTGTCCCAGGCCAAAAAGATGCCGGCAACCATAGAGGACAGAACAAAGATAAAAGGGCTCAAGGGGGTAAAAAGACCTGCCAACATCATAACAAGTGTGATGAGAACAGGCAGGATGGCCCTGGGTATTTCCTGACGAATCAGATAGAAAAAAAGTGTCCCCCAGGAACCTTGACCAGAAGAAGGCTTTTTCCCAAGTACTATACTTTCGGTAATTTGTGACATATAATCCATGATAAACACACCAAAAAATAATTGGGCAATCAAATAAGACAACACCATGGCAATGCTGGCCAGAAAAAGAGACAAACCCCATGCAACAACATTCCACACATAGATAAGCCACCCCTCGGGCATTTTCCATATCATGGTCAAAATTTCCTCATGCCAGTAAAGAATCAATCCGGATAAAAAAAGGGTTAACCCAAAAACAACAAAAAACCTAAGTAACCCGAGCATTAATAATGAAGGCGTTTTTAGTGCCAAAGAAAACCCATTAATATTATATTTAATCCCGGAAAAAAATCCCATTATTTTACCACCTTCCATTGAAGTTCCCTGTGAAATACTTATTTTTACTCTAAAATGTTACTATAAAAATATCAATTTTTCAACTTATGGAGTTTTATCCATGACAATTTATTATGTGGACGGAAGGTATGTTCCATCAGACGAAGCGGTTTTACCGGTTGACGACCTTTCCATTTTGCGCGGTTACGGGGTCTGTGACATCATGCGTACCTATAACGGCCGACCTTATTTTCTGAACGAACATATCCTGCGACTTGAGCACTCCGCACATAAGGTCGGCTTATCCCTTCCCTGGACCCAAGAGGAGATCAAAGAAATCGTTCTTCAAACCCTGTCTCTCAACCAAGGGATTGCCGAAGCCAATATTCGGATCGTTATAACCGGCGGTTCCAGTCCCGATTTTTTTACCCCCATGGAAACGCCCAGACTGATTGTCATGGTTACCCCCATCAAAAAATTGCCCCAGCTCTGGTACGCCAATGGCGTAAAAACCATTACCATTCACCAGGAAAGGCAGGTCCCTGATGCAAAAGTCACCTCCTATATCCAGGCTGCCATAGCACTGAAAAAAGCAAAAGAAGAAAACGCTGTAGAGGCGATATACGTCAACAAAAAGAATGAAGCCCTTGAGGGCACCACCAGCAACTTATTTGCTTTCTTCAAGGATCACTTGGTCACTCCTGGCCAAGGCGTTTTAAAAGGGATCACCCGATCGGTCATTTTGACGTTGGGACATCAATTGTTCAATGTTGAGGAGAGACCTCTTAAATTAGAAAAATTGTTACAAGCAGATGAAGTGTTCATCACGGGTACCAATAAAGGGGTGGTTCCTGTTATTCAAATTGATGGTACCCTCATCGGCCAGGGGAAACCCGGAAAAAATACGAAAATCCTTATCCAGGCATTGGAAAAACACACCCTTGAATTCATAAAAAAATTCCAGGAAAAACCTTAGGCAAAGCCTGGTCTTAAATCCCCGAACAAACGATAGGACGACAAACCCTTGGTAAACATTCAATAAGATATGTTTCCTGGTTTGAAAACTCTTTGTAGGAAACAGGACCGCGCTTTTGGACCACATCATTTCCCAGGGAAAATAAATTTTTATAGAAATCAAAAAATGGAAGATATTGCCTTGCCCTTAGCCAGTCGCTGTTTTTTTCTCCCAATACGATGGACCGGATGATGGGGGTATCCTTTGACACCATGGCAGTATTCAGTATTTCTAAGGTATCCTTTGTGATATGGATTTTATCTTTTTTTCCACAGCTTTCAAGTCTGGATGCCGTATCTACGGTCTTTCCAATGGCCGTAATAATTTTTCGTTTACGACTTCCCACAGGTCCTATCAATGCGGTCCCTTGCGTAAGCCCCGATCTAAACCCAATATTTATACCCTTAGTTTTTACCAGGGTGGCCACCCGCCGCTCCCTGTCCATGGGGTGACGACCTTGCTGTAAAAGATTTATCTCATTAAATACAGAGGCCAGCATACAGGTCATCAACATGACTCGTTCTTGATGCCCGGGCTTATTCCCTTGTATTGGATCATCAAAAATAGAAACATTTAGAAAAAAAACGCTATCTCCTATGAAATTATCCACGCGACAGGCAAACCGGCTGGCATTCTCTGCTGATATTTCATGACAAAAATTCAAAATCAGGAAAAAATCCCTTGGCTGTAAACTTTTCCGGATAATAGAAGACCCCACCATGTCGATGAATGCATACACACCATCTGGTATGCTTAAGGGTATCATGTCCAATTGTTCGGCTGTCACTCCCCCCACCGCCCGGAGATATTTTTTTTGAGCCGTGAGTTCAACTTGCTTTTCCTTCAGGCACTCTGCTGTCTTTCTAAGTTCCCTTTCTTTACGCCGGATTACCTTTTCAGCCCGTTTTCCCTTTGCAAATCCCAGGTAGGCCAAAGAAGCCGATTCAATTGCAGCAATAAGGATATCCAGTCGTTTTCTAAGCTCTGTCTCTCTGGAAAAGCTTCCATTTTTTTTTGACAGCAAATCCGGGGCAAGCGTATTAAAAACAATGGCACCATAATCCGGGATATAGGCGGCAATAAAATTTTTGGGATTAAATTGCCTTGTAATATTTGTATTGACCTTAATATTTGAAAGAAAATCAAACCCA
Organism: Desulfobacteraceae bacterium; assembly: GCA_022712835.1. Next base: position 1,721 of record JAFLJU010000227.1, on the reverse strand, counting down.
AGACCGTCATAGGAGGTAACGGAAAAATCAGCAAAATCCTGATCTGGATTTTCATCGTCCTGGACTGGGTTGTCAATTATTAAAATCTTTATCCCTTTTTCATAAAAATCCTGGTGATTTCTAAGAACATAGGAAATAACGCCCTGGGTTTCAACTCTATCCCCAAACCCATTGATCTCATATAAATGGATCGGAGATTTTTTATTGATTTTGACAATGTATTTACCAAAAAATTTCCAAAAGAGTCCAGATATTCTTTTGCCATCAAACTTATCCATCACCCCCCTGTCCCATTTTTCAGGCGGTAAAAATCTTGAAAGGGTGATATCGGTTCCAAAGACAAGGCCGACAAGTTTTGCGTCCAATAATTTTAATGAAAAAGAAAGCAACCCTCCTAGAACATTCTTTTTGTGAAAAATCCGATCTTTAAATTTTTGGATATCCGGTAGTTTTTGATTCATCCTTAGCCCCCCTATTAAGTCCGTTATTGGGCTTAAATTTTAGAAAAGGGTGTTAAAAAATAATTCCATTTGGATTCCCCAAGGCCCGATTTATAAAAGAGATTTTGAAATATTGCGATTTCCTTTTGCCGAAAGGATACCAGGGAACCGATAAAAAACACATGATAGACCCGGTATACATCTTCTGAAACAATCTTAAGTAGTTTTCCCTTGTTGGCCTCCATTCGGCCAATCCAATCGCTCAAGGTTTTGACATAGTGAACTCTGAAATTCTCTGCATTTAATAATTCAAACCCTGCAACGCTTGAGAGGTCAACCAATTCCTGTTGCAACATCAGTTCTCCTCCGGGGAACATAAAGGTATCCAGGAATGAATTTTTATACCCTTTTTTATGCCTGATATTTGTGGTGATGGTATGCTGGAGGAAAAGACCATCCTCCCTCAGACAATTATAGACTGATTGAAAAAACGATTTCATATTTAGTCGTCCCACATGCTCGGACATTCCCACGCATGTTATTTTATCAAATTTTTCATTCCCCAGATCCCTGTAATTTAAAATATCGATCTGTATTTGATCTTCAAGCCCTTCTCTTTGAATCCATTGATCAGCATACTCTTTTTGTTCGCAACTTAAGGTAATCCCCGTCACATGAACCTGGTAATTTTTTGCCGCATACACCGCAAAATTTCCCCAGCCACAGCCAATATCCAACAGACGATCCCCTTGCTTTAACCGAAGTTTTCTACAGATTATTTCCATTTTTTCATTCTGGGCTTCTAACATGGAGGTATCTTGACGTGCATAGTAACCGCAGGTATAGCCCATGGTTTGCCCCAGAAACAATCGATAGAAACTACTGGGGACATCATAGTGGTGTTCGATATTTTGTTTTTCTTTTTCCCTGTCCTTAACAAAATAATTGGAAACTCTGGTCAAAAGACTCTTTGGCTGATCCGTATCCAGTAATTTACTACAGACCATTTCATACAAATCCCGAATACTGCCGGACACATCAAAATAACCTTTGACATATGCTTCTCCCAGGGAAAACGCATTCGGCGATATCAATGCATTGAAAAACTTTGGATCCTTGATCAAAAGTTGATGCTGGATATTCCCCGGACCGGTTGCATATTTTTTCCCATTTGAATCTACAATTTCAATGGGAATCATCTCCTGTTTAAGTGTTTGAACAAACTTTTTTAAAAAGAGTCCTTCTGTTCCTGGGAGTCGCATGGACAACTTAGCAAGGCCG
>JAFLJU010000650.1 GCA_022712835.1 Desulfobacteraceae bacterium | reverse complement strand
ACATTGGCATGGGTCATGATCAGCAGTGATTCTATCTGGGAATCGGGAATGGGGACCGCTCCCTTTGCATTCCCCAACAGCCTGACCGCCCCCGTTGTTTTCAGAATATTCAGTTGATCGGCAGGTGCCAGGGTGGAACGGACGAACAAATAGCCAGGGAATAAGGGGACTTCAATCATTAATTTCCGGTCTTTTCGCTGGCTTTGTCGTCTTGTCTTGGGTAAAAACGCATCGATTTTTTTTCCGGTAATCCCTTTATACACTGTTTGTTCAAAATTGCTTCGGGTCAGAAGTGCAAACCAGTTTAATGGATGGTTCATCATTGGTTGCCAAACCCCCCAATGCCGTTAAGGGAGATCAGAAAGGTGATGCTCTTGTCTGCAGAGGTGTCCTTGAATTCCAGACCTAGGCCCCAGCAAGCCTTGGTAATGGTTATACCGACCTTACTTTCAACAAGGTCATTTGTTTTTAAATTGCTTTCAACTGAACCATAGGCCATGAGTGAATCCGTAATTCTTACATTGAGTCGGGTATACCAGGTTTCAAAAGTGTCTTCACTATACTGGTAGGAGGTGGTTATGGAATCTCCCCGATGGTCATATATATTTGCCCCGATTTGGGTTTTGCCAATCTGATTTGCATAGGGAGACCAGCCAATTTTTGCAGTCATGGAAAAATATTGTAAAAAATTAAATTCACTTTCAAGATTGATATCTGACCAGGCGTTGGATTCCAATTCCGGTTCGACATTGAAGCTCTGGTAAAGTTTGACCCATACAAATTCTTTGTATCGATTTGTTTGGGTGCCATCTGGGTTGGGCGTCTGATTTTTGCTAATCAGGCTGTTGGTCAGGGACCAGGTAACAAGATTGGATTTGCCAATATAGTCAATGGTATCAAAATAGGGTAAATCATCCTTGATTTCATTGGGTTGATAGGCATATTCAAGTTTTGGTACGATGGTATGTTTCAGTTTGTCTGCAAATCCATTGTTCAGGGTGAACACCTGGCTCACCGTGGTGGACAACTGGGCCCCTATGTCATAGGTGGCCCGTGTTCTGAATCCGTCGGTTTCTCCATGGATGTCTGTAAAATCATCCGTGTGCCAGGCCGTTCCCCGGGTGCCTATAAAGGGTTCAAAGAAAAAGGCTTTCCCAAGCTGAACCGGGAGGTACAATTTGGGATAAAGGTCTGCTCTTTGTCCGTTGACAAGGGTGTCGGTAGTGTCCTGCCGGTAAAAGGATCTGAATTCAGAGTCCAGGGTGTAAAAGAAACTTGAATTGCCGATTTGCTGTTTGATGGTGTCAAATTCAATGCTGGGCAGTGTCTGAAGGGTGGTGTCATCCGTGTCTGTCTGTCGTGCAATCACATCGTCATACCAGAGCGCCTGGGCATTGAAATCATAATTGGCCCCCTGTTTATTGATGTTAAGGCTGTTGGTTCGGGTGGTGTCATCATATTCATCCAACCCCCTGCCAAAGGTGTTTTCAAAATATTGGTTGACGTCATCAAATCCTGTGAACCCATCCTTAAATTCTAGCAGATAGTCTGCATCAGAGACAATATCGAGATCAAGTTTTCCGGTAAACCCATGGGTCAGGTCCTGGTTGTGTTTCATTCGAAACCAGTACCGATCTTGGTTGGTTCGTTGGGGGGTGCTGTCATACCGGTAATCTTTGGTGTTATCTGTGCCATCGTCTATCTTTTGGTCATCCAAAAAGTCAAAAAACATGGCGCCCTTGGATGCATTGTCAATCACATACCGCAGCTCTCCTGCCACCTTGGTACCTCGGTCTGTCATATGATTGGCATAGAGGGTGGCATCCATATTTTTGGAAATGGCAATATATAAAGGCTGTTCATATTCAAACCCCTTTCTATCGGAACTGGTTATCCGGGGGATTAAAAATCCGGTCTTGCGTTTTGCCTGAACCGGAAAGGAGAGATAGGGGGCATAGAGGGTGGGCATTTTTTTTGCCCAGAGAATCGCATGTTTGGCACTTCCGTACCCTTCAATGGTTACCTTTATCTCTTTGCCGGTAATTTTCCAGTCCGGGTTTTCTCCTTCACAGGAGGTGATGGATCCCTTGTCGGCACTATAGGTGAATTGGCCTGTTTTTTTCATATTCTCGCCGCTGATATACAGGTTGCTTTCCTGGACGAATATGGTCCCTTTGTTGATGGTGCCTTTTTCAGTCAACAGGTTGATCTGCATGGCATTGCAGGTGATGGAATCCTGGCCGGAAAGGAGCATGACATTGCCCTGGGCAAAGGCATCTTTAGTCTTGTTGGAAAATTCAACATAATCTGCTTCCAACCGGGTCATCCCCCCGGTTATCACCACATCGTCTTCGGCAATATACAACCCCCGTTCCTTGTCATATGTCACCATCAGGGCGGAAATATGCCAGGAAATTTCTTCCGGGTTTTCAGGAAGAGACGCTGCGTTTAAACGCGCTGCAAAAACCATACAACAAAAAAAAGTAATTGCCGCTATCAGCGGCAGTTTTCTTTGGGAAAACAAACAAAACATAGCTATCCAGTAATAAATTGCACATCAATTAAAATTACTGTATAAAGCCATTTTATAGTTTAAAAGTCAAGTCAGAATAAGCTTAGCAGGATCTGACAGGACATACGTAAATGGATTCGGTAATCAAACCGGATTGCCAGGGTTGAAAGGATAATTATGACAGCCTCCATATTAGCATCCATTGGGAACACCCCCATTGTCGAAATAAAACGGTTAAATCCCGTGCCCGGTGTGAAAATTTTCGCCAAGCTGGAGTACATGAATCCGGGCGGGTCCATCAAAGACAGGTCTGCCCTGTATATGATCAATGCTGCCGAATCAGAAGGCTTACTTTCTTCTGAAAAAACCGTGATAGAAGCCACCAGTGGTAATACCGGTATCGGGCTTGCCATGGTTTGTGCGGTCAAGGGCTATAAACTGGCCCTGACAATGGCAGAAAATGCAAGTGAAGAAAGAAAACAAATATTACAGGCCCGGGGGGCCCAGATCATTCTGACCCCCAAGCATCTGGGATCCGACGGTGCCATCGAAGAGGCCTACCGCCTTGCCAGGGAAAATCCGGATCATTATTTTCTCACGGATCAATACAACAACGAGGCAAACTGCAAGGCCCATTACCATACCACCGGCCCTGAGATACTTGCCCAGACCAAGGGGCTGGTAAACAGTGTTGTTGCAACTATCGGTACCTCGGGAACCCTCATGGGTTTGTCCCAATATTTCAGGCAAGTGGATCCTGCCATTCAAATCGTTTGTGCCGAGCCCTATCTGGGTCACAAGATCCAGGGGCTGAAAAATATGAAGGAATCCTATACCCCCGGGATCTTTGATAAAAAACTATTGGATCTAACCATCCGTGTGGATGACGGCAATGCCTTTGAAACAGCCCGACAACTGGCAAGGCTCGAGGGATTATTTGTGGGTATGAGCAGCGGTGCTGCCATGGCTGCTGCCATAGAGCAAGCCCGGAATATCCAAAAGGGGGTTGTGGTGGTCATCTTCCCGGACAGCGGGGAACGATACCTTTCCACCTCTCTTTTTTCCGTGGAAAAAAAGATGGACCTGAAGGTGTTCAACTCCCTTTCCAGACAAAAAGAGGGATTTGCCCCCATTGAAAAAGATAAAATCGGAGTATACACCTGCGGTCCCACGGTGGATCAGCGCCTCCATATAGGTCAGCTGAGGCGGTATGCCTTCACCGATTTATTGGTCCGGTATCTTGAATTTCATCAATTTGCCGTTAACCATGTGGTGAACATCACAGATTATGATGATAAAACCATACAGGGCGCAGCAGAAGCAGACCAATCTCTGGATGCCTTTGTTCAACCCTATATTGATGCTTTTAAAACAGATCTTGGCCTTTTGGACATCCGACCCGCCCAGGCATACCCCAGGGTTTCCGAGCATTTTACGGAGATGACGGATCTGTCCAGAACTCTTTTGACCCACCACCACGCCTATGAAAAATTGCATTCGGTTTATTTTGATATTGCAAGTCAGCCGGAATACGGTGATTTTTCAAAGGTGGATCTTGAGGGTATACGCCTTGGGGCAACCGTTGATCTGGATGAATATGAGAAGAAAAACCCGAAAGATTTCACGCTTTTAAAGCGGGTTCGTCTTTCAGAGCTTAAACGGGGGGTGGGAATAAAGACAGAGTGGGGAAATGTCAGACCCTCTCTTCATTTACAATGTTCTGCCATTGCCATGAGATATCTTGGTAACCAGTTTGATATCCATACCGGAAGCCGGGAACTAATATTCCCCCACCATGAAAATGAAATTGCCATTGCCCGGGCTGCAACCGGGTCCACCCTTGCCAATGTGTGGATGCATTGCGATCCGACCCAATATGACGGTTCTCTTGGAAAAGAGAGGATTGAAGATATCGATCTTGATACCCTTACCCAGCAGGGGTGGGATCTGAAAACCATTCGTTTCTGGTTGATTTTCAGCCACTATCGAAAGCAGTTGATTCTTTCCGCCAAGGCACTGAGGGATGCCAAACACACTTTGGCCAAAATTAACCGGTGTATTGAAATCCTTGGGGTGATTACTTGTGATGATACCATCGGGAAAAGCGATTGTGAAAACAACGACCAATTGGTTTATGATATCCGCCAGGGGGTCCTCTCCGCAATGGCAGATGATTTGAAAGTCTCCAAGGTTATTTCCTGTCTTCTTTTGGGGGTAAAAAACATCAACCGTCTGATAAACCTGGATCAAATCAATGGGGCCTGCGCCAAACGGTTGCTGGCCTGTTTCAGGGAAGTGGATGCCTTATTAAAAATATTTGATTTTAATGGAAAAATGGAATATTCCAATACTGCCCAGAGTCTTCTTGCACAACGGGATGGTGCCAGGCGTAAAAATGACTGGGTACTGGCAGACAAGATCCGTGATCAGCTCACGGCCATGGGCGTTTGTGTCCATGATAACAAAGTATAACCCTTCAGGAATAAAGATATGACAAAAGATATGACAAAAGATATGATAACTCCCCTGTTCTTTCCGTTTTCCCATATGCGCAAAGATCAATTAAAAAGTGTAACCGCATTTTTCCAGAAAATTTCCTTTTTACCCATGGTGACTGATTTTAACGCTGATCAGAAGCTTACCCGGCTGATAGAGCAAGATATCTTGCAACCCATATTTCCTTCTGACGGGGAGATTGACGTGGTTGAAAAACAGGTGCGTTCCTACCAGGACTGGGCACAACTTCACCGGGGCAATGAAAAAAATTTTAAGGCATTGCTCCAGGAACAACCCTATTTTACAGACGATACGGGGCTTTCCAGCATTCAGTCCCAGATAAGGCGCGGAACACAAAAAAAAGAGACCCCAAAGGAATCAGTCGAACAGACAAAAAAGGCTTCGGATCCCCTTTTGTTATTAAAATTTGCCGAAACTTTAGATGTACAAAATGAAGAGATTGAGGATGAATTGGCCGTCTTAGAACAGAGCAAAACGTCGCTTTTTTCCCAATTGTTGGGGGAAGCATCGGAGAAAAAACCTGAAAAACTCGATTCCGGTCCATCCCTTTCAAGTTCTGCTGATCCCGGTAGCATCATGACCGAAGAACGGGTTGTTTCCTGGTTCCGCTATTCACAAAAAAAAGGTGTCTTTAAAGGAGCGGGGAGCACCGCTCTTTTGGTCACCACAAGCCCGGCTGTATTGGATTTCATGGTATCCAGGTGTGAAGGGGTAATAAATGGTCTTGACATTGATTCCATAAAAGTGCATGAGAATGAATGTGAAAAAAAGTGCGAGTGGCAGCAGGACTTTTATCGCGTTTTAGAAAAAATTATGGATAATAAAAGTTCTTCCGGGGTTACACCGCCAAAGCCAGATGACACCTGTTCTCTGACGGGCAATATTAAATTGTGTCTTTTTCCGGAAGACAGCACAAAGGTGTTTTTAAAGATGCCAGGTCAGTCGATTGCCGTCTGCCTGGTGCAACTAAAATCATAAAGAACTTGATTTTATCAAATGACATGTTATAAAAGCGTTTTTTGAATAGGTTTATATTTATATTAAGATTTATATTTAAAAAGTGATTTTATAATACTATTAATTATTAAGGAGATTATTAAGATGGCGTTTAATCCAATTGTTGACGAAGCAAAATGTGTTGGTTGTGAAGAATGTGTAGACGTTTGTCCCGTAGAAGTATTTGAAATGCAGGACGAAAAATCAGTGGCTGTCAATGCAGAAGAGTGCATGGGCTGCGAAAGCTGCGTAGAAGTTTGTGAAGAAGACGCGATTGTCATTGAAGAAGATTGATTCACGACTTTTCGTATAGATAAAAATGCCGGTATCTGTGAGAACAGATATCGGCATTTTGCGTTTAAAATCTTAAGAGGGTTTTATTTGTTAGACCCTGGGGTTTTATTTGTTGGAAGAGGGTGACCTGAATCCTGAAAAATTGGTCAGAAAAACCCCTGTAATGACCAGAACCGCCCCTGCCAGAAGTTCTTTAGTGACAGGTTCATCGAGAATGAAATAAGAGAGCAGGATCGCACTGACCGGCACAAAATTAATAAATACCCCTGCCTTCATGGGACCGATTTTTTGTATCCCTTCATAATACCAGAAAAATCCCAACACCGTTCCAAAAAATCCCAGATAGAACAGAGCGGACCACTCCATGGGTCCATAGGTGGGAATATTGGAAAAAAGCCCATGGGACAAGGCTGGAAAAAAAAGCAGCAGGGTGCCGGCAACAGCTGAATAACATACCGCTGCCATTGGGGATAGGGTCTGCATCAAAGGCTTGCCCATGAGTGAATAGGAAACCCATGAGATCACACAACCGAAAATCGTCAGTTCCCCCCGCCCAATTCCTGTTTTGAAGATATTTGAAATGTCCCCCGAGGAGATGACCACCAGGGCACCGCTTACAGATAAAACAAGGCCGGTTAATTTTAAGAAAGATAATTTATCTTTAAACAGCAGAACAGAAAAGAGACTGATAAAGATAGGATTGGTCGCAATGATCAGGGATGCCCGGTTGGCATTTATCAGGGAGAGCCCGGTAAAAAACAGGATGTTATAGGCAAAGATACCGGTACACCCAAGAAAGAGAATGTTTATTGCCTGTTTCCAGTTAATTCTGGGCAGGCGTCCTTCAGCTTTCCTTGTTAAAAAAATTAAGAATGTCGAGGCAATGGCAAATCTTAAAAATGCCGCAGAATAGGGGTCTACTTTTCCGGCAATCCCTTTTCCGGCAATAAAGGTTCCGCCCCATAAGAAAGCGGTTAAAATCAGTTTGAAATAGGTCATTTGGGGGTTCCTTGGGTGGTGTCAAATAAAAGAGTTGTATTTGCACAGACCCGCCGTGAAAAGTCAAGCCGAGAATGGACGATTGATTTAAGATGTCCCGATTCCCGGGCGCATGAATCAACCTTGGCTTTCAATTCATTTTTCCCAAGCTGTTCAAATGCTCGTTTTTTTCTTGCCTTAGCTTCCGCCAACCTGATACAGGTATGACATATTGTATATGTACTATATTGGTTGAAATAATTTTAATTTTGGAGGCTTGTTTATGGTTTGGTCAAAAAAAAGCAAGTGCTTATGCATGGAAATACATTGTCCTGGCCGTTTAAAATATCAGAAATTAAGCGTTTTAACAGTCGCTGATTATATTGCTGGTTCTAATGTCAGCCTCATACCTCCCTGGGTTAATCTGGGAAGGTTGCACTAATGGCTCTCCAGGGGTTTGATAAAGACTATTACCTGACGGCAAAATTGGCCGCACTTAAGGCTGTTTTACCCGAGTACCAGGGCAAAGACACAGCCTTTCTTGAGGGCCGTTTGCTTGATTTAGGACTGACGCCGGAACAGGATTATACCCTTTACGGGTATGCTGAAAAACTGGGTCCGAATGCCTATTTCAACCATGATGAGTACCGGTTTGCCAAGGCTGACCAACTGATCAGCAATGGATCCTTTTCTTCCATGAAATCTGCATTGGATGCCTTTGATAACGGTTGGCAAAAAGACCCCTATCTTCATTATCTGGAATATGGGGCATCTGAAAGAATTAATCCAAGCAATGCATTTGATGAAAGCCAATACCTGACAGATATGTTGACCCGTCTGCAATCGGGAGAGGCCGTTCAGCCGGTGAGCAATGGATCGTTTTCTTCTCTGGAATCGGTATTGGTGGCTTTTGATGATGCGTTTAACGGAATCCAAGACCAGGCAAATAAGTTGATCGGTCTGCAATCGGGTCAGGCAGACTGGTCAGGTAAAACCATTGACGATCTTCGCGCCTTTCTGATTGCTGAGTCAATGACAGTGGTGGACCATTACATCAACTACGGCAGTAAACAAGACCTTGCAGTCAGTGAGGTTCCTCCGGCAGAACAGGTGGACCCGGAAAACCCGCCCTGGGAAATGTCCCATGAGGTCAGCTTGCCTGACAATGTGAGCTTGGACTGGGTGGATGCCCAGGAAATCACCACAATCCCCCATTCAGCCATTGGTCAGGTAACGGTAACGTTAAACGGGGAATTGGTTGACCTTGGGACCGGGTTCATGATTTCTCCCACTCATTTTGTGACCAATGCCCATGTGGTGTTAGACGACTATGGGGTGATGGCATCTGCTAGCGATATCCGTTTCTCCCCGGGCCTGAACGGTGAGAAGGACACAGCTGTAACCTATAGCTCCCAACAGATCTGGGTGGAAAAAAACTTTGATTTCGCCCTCTACCCGGAATGGCCGGATAACGACCTTGCCGTGGTTAAGCTGGATCAACCCATTGGGAACACAACAGGATTCTTACACCTGGAACCGACACTTAATCTGGATCTGGTCAATGCAGATGTTAAACTAGCGGGTTATCCTGTTGGCGGCATTGACCAGGATAATCCTGCCACTCAAGGCTGGGATTTTTACCAATGGGAAGTATCCGGAACCATTGATCAATATCTTTATAACAACAGTGTACTGGATTTGTCCGCCAGTATGGAAGTCACCGGCGGGGCTAGCGGCTCCCCTGTTTATTACGATCAGAATAACCTTACCTATTTTACAGGAGTTTTTGCCGGATCAATGGACGATACCCCAGTGGCTGCTGCCGTGGACCAGGATACCCATAATTGGCTTTTAGGAATCGTTCAGCAGGACGGTTACTATATGAACTATGATTTTGTATGACCTTGCTGGAAGCTTTCCATGGGGCGCGCTGAAGGGTGTGCCGTGACAAGTGCCACTTTTGTTTTCACTGCCATTTTTGTTGTGTCAAAAACATTAGGCAAATCCTGAGGTCCTGGGTTTAGACTTTCCCTAGAACCCTATGTCCTTAGCCTTCCAGTCTATTTCTGATAAAAAAACATAGCCGGCACGGTTATTGTAATGGTTTTTTTATAAGTCTTTAACAGAACGCTGATATTCAAACAAGGAGGAGATCCAATGAAACGAATAACCAAGTTGATGATTATGATACTGGTAACGGGCATATTAGCTCTGAGCCTTACCTCCCTGGCCTCGGCCAAGGAAAAAATTGAAGTGAGAAATGCCAGTGGCGGAAGCTATGTGATAATGGCCTGGAACCCTGATACCAAAACCTATTATCCCCTCTCCGGCCTGATCACCTCTGGTGCCCACAAGATCCTCGTACCTAAGGGTTACGCCAGTATCATCAATGTGAGCCTCGGAAAAGCCGTGGGGGCACGAAATTTTTATCAATACAATGATGCGATGAGCCCGATTCTTAATGTACGTAAAATTGCCAAACATGTGCTTGAACTGACAGTGGTGGGTCATTTACCTTATACCATGTCGGCTTTACCTAACGACCCATTTGAGCGCAAGCCCCCGCAATAGTCTGTGAGCCTGTCGTGGCTTTGGGTAAATTGTTCTGGGCCCGGAAATTGTTCCGGGCCCGGGAGAACACAATTTTACCTGCAGGGTTAGCACATTTAACTTGCAAACAAGGAGGAAGTCCAATGAAACGAATCACCAAGTTAATGGCTATGATACTGGTAACGGGTATGTTAGCTCTGGGCCTTACCTCCCTTGCCTCGGCCAAGGAAATTATCGAATTGAGAAAGGCCGGTGGCGGACTATGTACGTATTATATTTTGGCCTGGGACAGTAACGATATCCCTTACCACCTCACCGGCACAATCTCCTCTGTTGCCCACAAAATCCTTGTACCCAGAGGCTATGGCAGCATGATAACTGTGAATGGCCCCTCATTCTCCACGGGATCACGAAATTTTTTTCAAAATCACGATGGCATGAACCCCATTTTTGAGGTGCGTAAAGTTTCCAAATATAAGCTTGAACTGGTAAGGGTGGGCTATGGACCTCAAATCATGTCGGCTTCTCCTGACGGACCATTTGAGCGCAAACCCCCGCAATAGTTTGTGAGTTTGAAAAAAATGTGCCAGGTTTATTATCGAGAACATGCTTTGGCTGTCATCATATATGGTTTTTATGAATTTATAGGCGACAGGTTTTTCCTGATGATTAAATATGAAGTAGAGTCAATAACAGTGAACGACACCGAATAATTTGTTTTTTTTAGACCCTGAGGAGGGAAGGAATGAAGAAAGTTCTGGCAGTTCTGGCAATGCTTATGATCTCAACAATTGGTGCCCATGCATCTGATTGGCAGTTTTACGGATCTGCACGGGTATCCACTTTTATGGAAAAATGGGATAACGGCCAGTTCTCCTCCGATGACACCACCTTAT
>JAFLJU010000078.1 GCA_022712835.1 Desulfobacteraceae bacterium | reverse complement strand
CAGGAGCCGAAACACCCGTCCAGGGCAGTGGCAAAACACCCCCCAATTCGGGGAAGCTTCCGCTTTAATACTTTTTTGGTATCCATGGTCTGGAAAAATACCCTGAACTGGAAAGGATTGGAAAGCCCCCGGGCAAGAAGGCGGACAAGGTCCACGTCCAGGTCCAGCAAAAATCCCACCCCCTCGGCCGGGTGAACCATGGAAATTCCCTTGGATGCCATGGTGTCCACGGCCAAAAGCATGTGCTTTATCAATGCGATCACAGAGACCTTTGAGGTGATATAATCTGTGGCGGCGAAAAAAGCCTCCTGGAAAAGCTGTCCTGTGTCCCCGTTATATCCCCTTAATTTTTTGATCTTGGCCGGCAACATTTCCTTCATAGTGGTATTGATGACAGAGGCGTGGCCATCGTATTTTATGAGCATCACTGGCCTTTTTTCAATTTTATCCAGCTCACCTCTTGTAATCATCCGCTGTTCAACAAGTGAGTGGGCAGAGATACCGAACCCGAGAACCACTTTGGGGTTTGCTTTTTGAACATAGGAGGAAACAATATCTGATAAAGAGGCAAAATCGCTCGCCTCTCTTACGTCCAGGGTGGATGATATCAGGGAATAGGACGAAAAGTGGAGGTGGGAATCGGCAAAAGAAGGAATGAGTGCCTTGTTCCCTAACTGAATGATGTTTTCCCGTAAATAGCGATCCGGAAGTTCATTTCCCGTAAAGGCTATTTTCCCCTTTTCTTCCACAAGATATTGGCAGACAGTGTCGTTTTCGTCACAGGTAAGAATGGTTCCTTCAAAAATCGTCATGACAGCTCCCTTATTTGCGTGATGGGTCATTTTTCTTTTTTATACCTTTAGCACACTTTAATTGTATTTTTGATTGGAAAATAAAATAGAGGATATTTTATTATTTTAATAAGACAAGCCAAATCGCTTCTCTCTTGATATAGAAGTTTGGTCATGTTAAACTTTTTTCTATTTTTTTCAATATGTTTAAAAAAAATAATGAGGAACAGGAGGAACTTAAAAAAAATGTCGCCAAAGCATAAAAATAACGTAAAGGAAGAGGTCGCTGCCCTGAACCTGGGCAATAAAATCAGAAACCTTCGGAAGCAAAGGGCCCTGACCCTTCAGGAAGTTTCTAATCTCACCGGCCTGTCAAAACCCTTGCTTTCCCAGATAGAAAACAATATTGCCGCTCCGCCCATAGCGACCCTGATCAAAATTTCCACTGCGCTGGGGGTGAAGATATCCCATTTTTTCCGGGATCATAATATGGAAGATCGGATAGTGGTGGTTAAGAAAGATGAACGATACAGTGTTAATAAGTTGTTTCATCACAAGAATGAGTCCCGGGTTGGATACCGGTGGGAATCCTTGGCCTATCCCATGGTGGGAAAACAAATGGAACCCTTTGTGGTGGAAATAGAGCCCAGGGAAGAGAAAGATCTTTTGTTCAATGACCATAAGGGAGAGGAATTTCATTTTATACTGGACGGAATAGTTGAATTTAAAAGTGCTGAACAGCTTCACCATCTGGAAAAAGGCGACAGCATTTATTTTGATTCCAGTATCCCCCATGCCCTTCGGGGAATCGGGGGGGTGGCAACCTCCCTGATTGTTATTTTTGCCCCAAAATGAGTTTTCATATAGGAAACCCAAGATCCAAATTTAAAAAAGGTAATATTAGAGAATGACAGGTCCGTTTAAAAAAAAAGTTTGTATTGATATTTGCAATGAAAGCTATGAAATGGATTCCCTGGCCCCGGCAGCCAGTGATTTTTTTAAAATTTATGGAACCATAAAATTAATGGGTCCACTGGCCGATCTCTTTAAGGGGGCCAGGCCTGAACATCGGTTTGACAGGCTCCTGGAAGCTTGTGGATATCAACAGAATCCGGTTGGTTTTTTTAAGGCCATCCTTACCAAAATTTCCCTGTCTGGCGGAACTGCCCAAAAAACAATGGTGATTAACCATATCCCCCTGCCCCTTTTATTTTTGTATTGGTTCCTTGAAATACTGGATCCCTCAAATCATCTCATTTCCGTGAAAACCATTGAGCAGCTTGCCCAAAAGACGGGGATTTATCCAAAGGACCCCGACAGGGTGCAACGGGTTATGGATGCATATCCGGTGCGGCTTTCCGACCATGTGATCCGTCAGTCAAAGGTTTCTGCTGCCGTGGCAATCCAATACCTTCCCTTTGCCGAAGAACTGGATCCCAAAGGCCATACCATCACTTTTGATGGTCATTTTAAAAAAGGGTTGCTGGAGCAGATGTATCAGAACCGGGTGATCTTTTTGCTTACCATGCGGTGTCCGGTATACTGTCGGTTTTGTTTCAGGAAGCATAAAAGTTTTCGCCGGGAAAAAAGCCCTTCTGTGGCAGATGTCCAAGAGGCAGTGGCCCAGGTAAAAGATCTGCCACGGGCTAAAGAGATCCTGATCACCGGGGGCGAGCCTTTGTTAAACCGGAAAAATATGGAAGCGGCTTTGGCCGGGTTAATGGAAATAGATCATATAAGGACCCTGCG
>JAFLJU010000430.1 GCA_022712835.1 Desulfobacteraceae bacterium | reverse complement strand
GCAACCGCCTTGGGAATGGCGTATTCATTGTCGGACATCCCGCTGATGACAATGACAGGGATATTTTTTTTATCCTTGTCCTGGGCAAGTTTGCTGAAAAAACGAGTGCCCCACTCTCCGGGCATGTCCAAATCCAGGGTGATCAAATCAAAGGAATCCGCGCTTAAAATGTCCCATGCCTGCTCTGCATTTTGGGCAACCGTCGGCGCATACCCATTGTCTTTAAATAAATTGGTCAGATAGGTTCGAATAGTTGGATCATCATCAATTATGAGAATTTTTTTCATGTTCTTCTCCATTTATTTAAATCTGATTTACTTGGATCTCTTTTATTTATTAAGGCAAAGAACCGGACAACCGGCGCGAAGGATCACCTGCTTAATCGTGCTGCCCAATTCATGGGTTTGGGATCCGGGGTTTTGGGAATCTTGTGCCATGACAATGAGATCTGAATATTTCTCCCTGGCATACTTTACAATCTCCGTATAGGGATTTCCTTCCCAGACCTCTATTGAATAATTCTTGATCCCATCCATTTTTGAAGCATATTTCCCCCGGGAAAAGCGAAGTTTTTCACGAATGCGCCCTTCTATGTCGTCCTGGGCAAACTTTTTGGACGTGGGCGTCAAACTCGTATTCTGGGCATGGAAAATATGCAACTCACAGCCAGTTTGACCGGCTAGTTTAGAGGCAAAATCAAAGGCTTTATCCGATGGAATTGAAAAATCAGTGGCAAACACCACATTGGAAATGGAACCCCAAAAGGATGCCGCCGCACGATTAACGATCAATACCGGGCATGGGGATTGCTTTACTACTTTTTGAAACGTCGATCCGGCAGTTTCAATTTCTTGGTTCAGACTGGCTTCTCCTCCAGTGCTGACACCCATCACCAGAAGGTCGAATTGATTATTTTGGATCTGCTCTAAAATTGCCTTGTCCGGAAGACCAACGGCTGTTTTTATTTCGTAACTTTCGACCTTCGGCAGTTGATCTGAATAATAGGTTTCAATTGTTTCGGTTAATTTTTTCTCCCCGTCGGTTTTTTGTTCGCCGGGGGAGTCACTTTCAAAAACATGGAAAACAGTAAGATGGGCATTGTAAAGATTCGTGACATTAAAGGCTACCCTGGCTGCAGGGTCACAGGCTTTTGTTGTGGATGTTGCAAATAGTATTTTTTTAAACATATCTACCCCCTACACAATCTGATTTTTTATTTTTGACTTTTTTTTTATATCATTTTTTTCGTTCTATTTTTTTGTTCTATTTTTTTTACTTTGAGTATTAATCCATACCATTATTGTAGGAATTGTCAATCTATCTGCACCCTGAACAAACAAAATCATCTAAAAAACCGTGTCCGGAGGTTTAATCACCCTCCTTTAAGCAGGAAAATCCCATCCCCGGTGTTCGTTCGGGGATGGGAAATAAGATCTATAATCGATCTATCACCGAATTTCTCGGGACAGTGCAGATGGAGGCCACCTGTTTGGGATCAAATCCCATGCAAAGGGCCAACAATTGATTGTAATCAAACACCGGGATATGGTATTTATCCGTCCCTTCTGCCTCGTTCAATTTCTTCTGAATATTATCCAGATACATCAGACAGGTGATACAGGAAACAACAATAAAATCAGCCTGGGTCTCTTCAATGATGGCATCCAACTTGGATTTCACAAAGGCGGTGGCCTCTTTGGGTGTACTTTTTGAAAACCCGCCGGCGCCACCGCAGCATTGAAGTTCGCGGCTGTATGTGTCAACTGTTGCCCCCAGAGCCTCGGTCAAAATCCTCAAGGCCTTGGGCTGCCTTGGGGATTCTTCAAATCCGACTATTTCACTGGGGAAAAGTGTATGACAGGGATATTGTACCACCCCATGTAGACCGGTCAGCTTCTTTTTGATGGTCTGGGAAATCTTTTCTGCCCCCACTTCGTTATAAAGGATTTCAGATACATGACGGACCTTTGTCTTGCATTCAAGCTTTCTGCCGGTCAGCTCTAAAAGTTCATTTACCCTGGCAAGCTTTGCCTCATCATGGGAAAGGTGGTCCCGACCCATGCGAAGGGAACTATAGCAGGAACCGCATTGAACCATGATATCTAAGCCCTTGGCTTCTGCGATGGACAAATTCCACCCGCTGGAGGCCAGATAGGAATCATCATCCGTGGAGGGGAAGGCACCAAAGGCAGGACAGCAGACATACCCTTCTACATCGACCAGATCAACCCCTAGTTCCGGCATACTTGCCCGGATGGCCCGTTCAACATCCGGCCGGATGGCCGGGGTATTACAACCTAGGAAAAGACATAATTCCATTTCTTTTATTCCTCGCTAAACATATAGTCATTTTCGCTGACCACAGGTGTTTTCATAAGCATTTCCTGATACAATTTGAGCATCTCAGGCATTTTGGTAATGGTCGGAAGCTCGGGCAACCCTAAAGATTCCCTCAGTTCCGTGTTGGTCCCAACCGACTGGGTATACCCTCTTTTATAGATCTCGACAATGGAGGGCGGCACCCGGGTTTCGTCATTGGCACTCTGCCATTTGCGTATGGAAAGGATCATTTCAAAGGGTTTGACATCCATGGGACACATCTCTTCGCACCGGGAACAGGACACACAAGCCCAGGCGGTGTCATCGTCCAGAAGATCGTCCTCCAATCCATAGACCACCATGCGGGCAAGATTTCTCACCAGAAGCGGTGGGTTACCATGGGAAGCAGGGCAGCCCGACAGACAGGTACTACAGTTAAAACAATGCAGCAGATCCTTGGTGTTGTATATTGCTTTCCACAGGTTTTTATCTGACTCACTAAAATCCATAATACTTTTTCTCCTATTGCGCTGCGAATCCCATTGTATTTTTTGACATTTTGGCATCAATGACCGCCATGATCTGTTTGTCGCTGAACCCCATGATTTCAGCCGCATTGTTCTGACAGGCCACCCCGCACATGCCGCAGGCCTGGCAGGTGGCACCGTCCACAACGATTTTGTCAAGCACCTCATCATGGGATCTGGCGCCATAGGGGCAGATATCAACACAGCGCTGGCATCTGACACAAATGGCATCATGAACCCTTGAGATCGCATGGGCCGTATGAATCTTTCGCCCGGAAAGATAGGCATATGTTTTCTGGGCTGCGGCTTCCGCCTGGAGAATAGCATCCTTCAGGGTCATGGGCGAATGGGCAGTTCCTGCAACATAGAGCCCTACCTTCATAAATTCAACGGGTCGCCACTTTGAATCCGCTTCAACAAAGAACCCATCCTCGTTCACCGGTAAATTAAAGGCGTTTGCGATGTCTTGGTTGGAGTTTTGCGCATCCACCCCGGTGGAAAGAATCAGAAAATCGGCGGGTATCTCAATTTCCGAGTTCAGGACCGGCTCAAGAAATGTAAGCATTGGTTTTCCCTCACTCAGCTCAACCCTGGGCTTGGTGTCAAGGGTGTAGCTCACAAAGATGATCCCTTCCTCCCGGGCCTGGGTATAATATTGCTCGGCAAACCCATAGGTCATCATATCCCGGTAGAGAATGAAAATCCTTGCCTCGGGATTCTTTTGTCGCAGGGTCAATGCATTGGCAATGGCGCCGATACAACAGATACGGCTGCAGTATTCCCGGCCCTGTTTTTCCCCATCTTGTTTGACCTTTTCTTGTTTTTCCCTGGACCCCACACATTGGATCATGACAATGTTTTGGGCCTCGCTGACATCAATTTGACCTGTATCAAGTCCTGTTTTTAGCTGGGCCTGGGTAAGGACAAAATCTGAATTTCCATATTCATATTCAGCGGTTTTTCCCTCAACACCACCCGTGGCAATGATGGCAGCACCGTGCTGC
>JAFLJU010000500.1 GCA_022712835.1 Desulfobacteraceae bacterium | reverse complement strand
TTATTTTAGGAATGCTTTGACCCAACCGGGCACTGGCACAATATGTTGTGCCAGTGCCCGGTTGGATACATATTTCAACTCTTTAATAATTGTTTAATAATTGTCTATACTTTTCTTGACTAAAAGCATCTTCCTATCTGTAAATTCAGAACGCAGTTGATCCCTGAATTCAGGGGCGGCAATCTTGATTAATGCCGTTGCCCTTTTTTGGGCCGTCTTTCCCCAGAGTTTGGCAATCCCGTGTTCCGTGACAATATAATCCACATCATTCCGGGAGGTTGTGACTGCCTGGCCCCGTTCAAAGGCCGCGACAATTCTTGATTTTGTGCCCTTTTTAGCCGTGGAAGGCATGGCAATGATGCTTTTACCCCCCTGTGAATTTCTTGCCCCCCTGACAAAATCCACCTGCCCCCCCACACCGCTGAACTGCATGGTTCCAATGGCATCGGCTGCCACCTGACCCAGTAAATCAATGGAAATGGCCGCATTAACGGCAACCATATTATCATTTTTGCCGATTATGTAGGGATCGTTGGTAAAATCAACTGGATGCATTTCAACCATCGAGTTCTCATTCATCCAGGCGTACAATTCCCTTGTGCCGAGGGCAAAGGTAAATACCATTTTAGATCGATGGAAGTTCTTCTTCCGACATGTAATGATTCCCTTGTTCACAAGATTCATAACCCCGTCGGAAATCATTTCCGAATGAATTCCAAGGTCATTTTTATCTTCCAAAAAATTTAAAATCGCATCTGGAATTTTACCAAATCCAAGTTGGAGGCAGTCACCGTCATTGATCAATTTGGCCACATTGGCCCCGATCTGTTTTTCCACTTCTCCGATAGGGGACGGCGGCACATGGACCATGGGGCGGTCACTTCTGATAAAATGATCGATCTGGCTTACGTGCAAAAATGTGTCCCCATAGGTTTTGGGCATGAGGGAAGACATTTCCACAATCACTTTTTTGGCACTTAACGCTGCCTGGAGAGAGTAATCAACCGCCACTCCCAGACTCACATTTCCCTGGTTGTCCGGCAGGGAAACGGCCACAAGGGCCACATCCACGGGCAAAAACCCGTCCCTGAAAAGGGCGGGGTATTCCTTTAAAAAACAGGGGGTGAAATCCGCCCGTCCCTCCTTTATGGCAAGGCGTGAATTCCCCCCTGCAAACATGGCATTGTGACGGAAGGATTTTTCATGTTCGGAAAAACAATATTCGCCCTTGCCAAAGGACATCATGTGAACGATCTCAACATTTTTTAGGGCGTCAGCTTTTTTAACCATCGCCTCCAGGACAGGCTCTGGGGTTCCGGCTCCGGTTCCGCATACAATTCTGTCCCCTGATTTTATCAGGCCGGCAGCCTCATTTACATCAACCAGCCTGGTGCTCACATATTGGGTCCAATCCATTAAAAATTCTCCTAACCCATATTTAAAATAACTATTTTTTGATACCCAACAATTTTTTTGCAAGGTCCTGCTTTGTTGCCATATCCATCTGGCGTGATATCATGATCCGCTGGGTTTGGGCTTATACGGGGCCGATCCCCAGGCTTGTTAAAGAGCCCCACATGGAATGGCCCATCCTTGTACCCCAGCGTATTTTTTCCATGGTATACTGGGCATTGCTCATTCTGACGGTTCCACCTGCCATTATGACATCGGCGTCATTAGATTTTATCTGGTAATATTCCATCTGTCTTGAGAACATGGATGAAGTACAATTCCTGTGGACGGCTACGCCGGGAACTGTTTCCGGAAATCCAGCCTTGTAGGCCGCAACCATTGCTATATTGTTTTTCATATTTGTCTTCTAATAATTGCATCCCCAGATCACATCATTAATTAGACTGCCGTCCAGATCTGCCCGTTTTAATAATTCCTGCATTACCGTGATGGTAATTTCCAGGGCTGTCAAATTCTTAAAGGCTTTTCCATGTCCGCCGACGGCTGTTCTGCAGGCGGTTACTATTGCAACTTCGTTCATATGGGTACTCCTTATTTTCCTATAAATTCAGGTTTTCTTTTTTCTAAAAATGCGGTCATCCCTTCTTTCTGGTCATCGATCGAAAAAAGTTTCGCTCAGGCAATTGTTTCAAATGAGACCCCTGTTCCCAGGTCCCTTGTCAATGACCTGTTTTTGCAAGTTCCATGGCAATTTTAGGACCTGCCGCAATTTTTGCGGCAATTGACATTGCTTCATCCAAAAGATTTTCTTCACAAATTTTGGTACAAAGGCCGTAATGGAGTGCTTTTTTGCATCAATCATATTACTCAGAAAAATCATCTCCTTGACCCTTGCCTGTCCAATCAGTCTTGGCAGTCTCTGGGTGCTGCCTCCCCCCCGGAAAAATGTCCACCTTTATTTTCTATTTCACTTACCTGTTTGGAACCAGGTTCTTTGATAAAAATTCCAAATAGTGCGGTTGACACAAGGATGAAAACTACCAGGATGAATGCAAATCGCCACGCCTCCAACGAATAGATTCGAACCCCTTCTTCCATAATCCCTTGCCATTTTTTATCCAGAGCCCACCCGAATAAAGGCTGAACCACAGCAGCACCTAAAGATCCTCCCATATTTGCAAGCCCAATCGAACAACCGGAAAGGGCTAAAGGATTGACCTCTTTGGTACAGCTCCAGATGATAACAAAACCTGAAGCGAAAAAACCCATGAAAAAGAAGAGAACTGGAAGAATTTCAACCGAAGGTTTCCCGCCAGGCCATGACAGCATAATTATCCAGCAAATGGAATACAAAAAAACAGATACCATTAGGGGTAACTTGCGTTTTCCAATCCGATCGGAGATAAATCCGGCCAAGGGACAACCGATTACCAGACCCATTGCAATAATTAATAAATTGGAAGCTGCTTCAAACCGGGCCATTCCGTATTGCTGAACCAAGAAAGGAAGTCCCCATATCCCTTGAAACGCCATCAAGGAACCGTAGAGACCAAACAATACAACAAAGGGGGGCCAAGAGAGTGGGTTTTTCATCACCTTGCCCAACCCCTGAATCACATCCCCCAATCCCATTTGTACACCTGTGCCCACTGTCACGCCGTTGGGGGAGGGCAGTCCGATTTCGGACGGGCGGTCCTTAACCAGTACAAAAGCCAGTATACCGGTAAAGATGCTGACACCGCCTATGATTGCGAAAGAGGTCCGCCATCCCCAAATGGATACCACATATGCAAAAGGTGTTGCGGCAAAAACTGCACCCAGATTACCAACAAAAAGGGATATCCCTGACAAAGCACCAAACTGTCTTTCTGGAAACCATTCCGTGACGATTTTCAACATGGAAACAAAGATGACAGAGACACCGAATCCGATGAGAATGCGACCGACGTATGCCAATATCAAAATGTTTGATCCGGCAAAGATAAGAGAACCGACACCTGAAACCAGCATGCCCCAGAAAATGGTTTTTTTTGCGCCAAAACCGTCGGATAAAATCCCTGCCGGTAATTGCATCAAGGTATATACATAAAAATAAATTGCAGCCAAGTTCCCCAGGACAGCTCCGCTTAAATTGAATTCGGACATGAGCAGGTCTGAAACGACAGCCGGTGCCACCCTGTGAAAGTAAACCATAATGTATGATAGTGATACAATGCCAAAAAACAGCCAGGCTAATTTTTGTGTCTTTTTTTGTAAGGTCTCTTGTGACATTTTTTTCTTATACCCTATTTAGTAAGTTGCTTTGCTCAGATAGAGTTTATATGTCTGCCATAATATTTGTTTTGTGGCATCCCATCTTTGCCCGGTCCTGTTTTCTCATATGCTATGTTAACGGTCCCTAAGCGTATGGTTTTGTTGACAGGAAATGAGCCATGCCCTTATTTTTTTAGATATTTGACACTACCGGCCGTTACTCTTCAGAAGCAAAAGAAGAAGCCTTTGTAACGAGGCCTCTTCTTCCTATTGCAATTACAGATTATTCACTGGATTATAGCGGTAACAGTGTGGCTTCGTCTTCAGGCTGTCCGGAAATTCCGCACAATTTTTTGGCCAGGGCCTGTTTTTTTGTCATGTCGACCAGGCGGGATATCATTATCCGCTGCGCCTGTGGCGACCCTGCACCATGCATGGATTCGGTCAGGTATCCGACCGCTGCCGTACCGAAGCAGATGTTTTCAATCAATCTCAGAATCTTTCTTCTATCCTCTGTGGAAACCGAATCGTCGCCCTTGTAATATTTCTTAAGCCATGGTCCCACCTGGTCTGATTGAAAATCTTCCTCAGATGGCATGGTGACCAGCAGTCCGCCGGCAATATCCTGAGCCAACCGAGCGATTTCATACGGGAATCTGGTCACATTCTGTTTGCAGACATTGGCAAGAAGCGTGTTGACAAAACAGGTGCCGCTCTTTTCTTTTACCCCTTTGCAGGCGCAGGCCAGAGAACCGGCATAAAGGGTTTCATTGAGATGGTTCATTTCAATAATCTTATCTTTGACATGGGAGGCTTTTTGTACGCCATTGTATTCGGCAATTGTCTGTGTCGCTCCGATGAGCACATCACCGACCCCTGATTTACAGGCGTAGCTTTGACGGTGGTAAGATGCGAATTGTTCCACCAGCTGTCCTGCGAATTCATATTCCCGGCACATAAAAATACGATCCCAGGGGACAAAGACATCATCAAATACAACCAGAGCCTCATGGCCGCCGAAAAATCGGTTGCCGCAGTCTATTTTGCCTTTTTCCAGTTTTCTGGTGTCGCAGGATTGGCGTCCCATGATATATGTAATACCATCAGTGTCACTTGGCAGGGCAAAGGAAAGGGCAAAATCTTTGTCTTTCTCCCCAAGGGAAATGGTGGGCATGACAATAATTTCATGGGCGTTCACCGCTCCAGTTTGGTGAGCCTTTGCCCCCCGGACGACGATACCGTCTTTTTCTTCACGGACAACCCTTAAAAACATGTCAGGGTCGGCCTGCTTATGGGGGGGCAGGGACCGATTCCCCTTGGGGTCGGTCATGGCTCCGTCACAGACCAGATCGTTTTCCTGGACATAAGAAAGATACTTCAGAAATCTTTGATTGTAATCTGTTTTGTGTGCGGCATCAATGTCAAAGGTCGTCATGGACAATGCATTCAAGGCATCCATTCCAACACAACGCTGGAAACAACTGCCGGTCATTGACCCCATGAATCGTCCCATTTCCGTTTTTTTAACGAGATCTTCAGTGGTCTGGTGAATATGGCAGAACCGGTTGATTTTTTTGCCGCTGATGTGGGATGTGGCGGTCATGAGGTCTTCATAATCCGGGTGATGGGCCATCGCATATGTCATGGCCACGGCATTCATGGAAGGGCGGATAATAGGGTCATCCACCACATTCTCAATCTGCTTGCCGAACATGTAAACCTTGAGATTTAATTTTCGTAAACTCTCTATGTATTCCTGTGCTGTTTTCATTCGGTTGATCTCTCCTGTTTTTCAGAATATCCTTGTTAAAGGTCGGATTCAACCACAAGGGCCGTACCCATTCCCCCGCCTGCGCAAAGGGTAGCAAGACCCCTGCGAACCGAGCGCCGCTTCATCTCATAGAGCAGTGTGGTGACAATCCTGGCACCGCTGGCGCCAACGGGATGCCCAAGGCCGATACCGCTGCCATTGACATTTGTGATTTCCCGGTTCAGCCCAAGGCCTTTCTCACACGCCAGATACTGGGCGGCAAAGGCTTCATTGACTTCAATCAAGTCAATATCCGACAATTTCAGGCCGGCTTTTTCAAGGGCTTTTTCCGTTGCCGGGACCGGTCCGATTCCCATGATTTCAGGATCCACGCCGGCGGTTGCGGTCGAAATGATCCGGCCAAGCACGTTTACTCCCAGCTCTTTTGCCTTGTTTTCAGACATCAATACCACCCCTGCTGAGCCATCATTGATACCGGAAGCATTTCCTGCAGTGACCGTACCCGATTCTTTAAAGCTGGGTTTGAGGCGGGACAGACTGTCCAGGGTGGTTCCCCGTCGAGGATGCTCATCCGTATCCACCACTACTTTGGATTTGCCGTTACGGACTTCCACGGGTACGATTTCATCTTTGAACCTGCCGCTGTCAATGGCTGCAATGGCTCTCTCGTTGCTGGTCAGTGACAATTGGTCCTGCGCTTCACGGTCAATGCTGTACTGGTCTGCCAGATTTTCAGCAGTGATTCCCATTGCCGGTCCGATGCCCAGCTCAGTGAGGGAATCCCACATGGAATCCCTAAGTTCAGTATGGCCGAAGCGCGTTCCGTGGCGTACTCTCTCGGTTGTATACTGGGCGTTGGTCATGCTGTCTGTTCCTCCGGCTACGATGACATCCGCTTCGTTGCAGCGGATCTGGTAATAGGCCATCTGGATTGCGGACATGGATGACGTACAATTCCGGTGGAGGGTCATCCCTGGCACGGTTACGGGGTATCCAGCCTTGATAGCAGCGACGCGGGCCAGATTGTTCTCCCGGAAGGTTTTCTGGTAATTGCATCCCCAGAGGACATCATCCACAATTTGTCCTGGAATATTAGCCCTTTTCAGCAGTTCCTGCATGATCGGAACGGTCAGTTCAAGTGCGCCGGCATTTCGGAATCCGCCGTGAAATTTTCCAATGGCCGTTCTGCATGCGGCTGCGATAACAACGTTGTTCATGATCCTATCTCCTTAGTTTCCGTTAAATACAGGTTTTCGTTTGTCCAGAAAAGCCGCCATCCCCTCTTTCTGATCATGGGATGCAAACAATCCTGCCCAGAGTTTGGATTCCTGGGTCAAGCCCGATGAGAATCCATCTTCCTGGCCGGCTTTCATGGCTGATTTGGCTGCAGCAATGGCCAGGGGCGGACCCATTGCAATCTTACCTGCCAGGTCCATTCCGGCGACCTTGACATCGCTTTCGACCAGGTGGCTGCATATGCCCCATTCTAATGCTGTTTTCGCATCGATAATCCTGCCGGTAAAAATCAGTTCCGCAGCCCTTCCCGGTCCGATCAACCGGGGAAGCCTCTGGGTTCCTCCGGCTCCGGGGAAAACGCCCACCGTAACTTCCGGAAGGCCGAATTTTGCAGATGAGGTACAGATCCTGATGTCACATGCCAGGGCCAGTTCAAGACCACCACCAAGGGCATACCCATCAATGGCTGCGATGACGGGCATGGAAAGTGCTGCCAGGGCATTGAACACCGGGGTAAAGCTGAATTGAGCCGCACCGGCCGGGTTAAGGTCTGTCATCTCGGCAATATCCGCACCTGCTGCAAAATGGCTGCCCTCACCAAAGAGAATAAGTGCCCGAGTGTCACCGGACCCGGCCACCGTAGCAATGGCATTTTCAAGTTCACGTATAAGGTTCAGATTAAGAGCGTTCAGTACTTTTGGGCGGTTGAGCCCGATCGCTGTTATCCCGTTGCTTTGTGAAAATGTAAGCGTTTCATAGACCATATCATTTCTCTCCATAATCGTAAAAACCCCTGCCGGATTTCCGTCCGAAACGACCAAGAGAATGGGGCTCAACAATAGCGGGCCCGGGTTTGTCACGATGGTCGCCGGTTTCAGCGAACCGTTCCATGAGGACCTTGTACTCAAGATCTATACCGGTCAGGTCAAGGAGCTGGAAGGGTCCCAGGGGATGGCCCAGACCGTTCCGAATGGCATTGTCGATATCTTCAATGCTTGCCACCCCTCGTTCCAGAAGGTGACAGGCTTCCCGTGTGATGGCGCTGAAAATCCGGTTGGCGACAAACCCGTAAATCTCTTTTTTAACCAGGGTTGGCACTTTGTTGATGGCCTTGACCACGTCCATGACCGATGATACGGTTTCATCGGAAACATGGCTGCCCTGGACCACCTCTACAAGTTTCATGATCAGGGCCGGGTTGAAGAAATGAAGGTTCAGGACCTTGTCGGGTCTTTGGGTGGCAGTGGCAATCCTGGAACTGACGAGGTAAGAGCTGTTGGTTGCCAGGATTGTATGATCCGGGCAGATCCGATCCAGTTCCCTGAACAGGGACCGTTTTATTTCCAAAGACTCAATGATGGCCTCAACCACCAGATCCGCATCTTGGGCGGCATCTGTAAGGTTGGTGGTAAAGCGCAGGTGATTGTGCATCTGGTCAGCCTGCTCCTGGGTCATCTTGGATTTGTCCACCTGTTTGCGGACCCATTTTATGGCAAAGGCCTCGGCCTTGTCCAAAGCGTCTTTGCTGGTATCGCTGCAGGCAACCTCAAACCCGTGGCGTGCGAACTGCATTGAGATTTGATGCCCCATGTTACCGGCACCCACCACGCATATTTTTTGAATCGTTGTCATTTTTTTTTCTCCTTATGAGTTCAATTTTAAGTTTAACCTCAGTTCATCCAGTTGAAAAGGTGCCGTCCCATCTCCCTGAGTTCATCCCGAAATTTTGGGGCGGTAATATTAATAAGGGCTTCAGCCCTTGCAGCGACTGTTTTTCCAGTCAGATGAGCAATACCGAATTCAGTTACCACATAATCAACGTCGTTGCGTGACGTGGAGACTGCCTGACCTGGCTCCAGGGCGGCAACGATCCTGGAGGCACTGTCTTTGGCTGCCGTGGCGGGCAGAGCGATGATACTCCGCCCCCCGGGGGCCCGTCTGACTCCACGGACAAAATCAACCTGTCCTCCTATTCCGCTAAATTGTCGGGGCCCCAACATGTCTGCAGAAACCTGCCCGAGCAGGTCCACACTCAGTGCTGAGTTGATTGATATCTGGTTGTGATTCTGGGCGACGACAAAGGGATCGTTGACATAGTCCACTGGGTAAACCTCTACCATTGAGTTGTGCCCCAACCATCGGTAAAATTCAGCAGTGCCCATGGCAAATGCAATGACGACTTTGCCAGGATGGAGTGTTTTCCGGCGGCAGGTCACCACACCTTTTTCAACCAGTTCCGCAACCCCGTCGGATATCATTTCAGAGTGGATTCCAAGATCATTTTTTTCACCAAGAAACCCCAGCACCGCATCGGGAATAGCACCAATGCCCAGCTGCAGGCAGTCTCCATCCCTTATTAAAGAAGCAATGTGGGCGCCGATATCCTTTTCAACCGGGCCGATGTGGGGAGGATCAAGCGTCATCAAAGGGCGGTCAGTCTTGGCAAAATAATCGATCTGGCTGACGTGCAGGGTGGATAAGCCATTAGTAAACGGCATATATTCGGTTATTTCAGCAATGACTGTTTTTGCGCTCAGGCAGGCCTGTATAGAATAGTCCACGGCAATGCCAAGGCTGACATTCCCCATCCTGTCCGGCGGTGAGGCTGTTACAAGGGCTACATCCACCGGCATTATCCCTTGCCTGAACATGCTTGGAATCTCATGAAAGAAACAAGGCGTGTAATCACCGCGGCCTTCCCATATGCACTGACGGCTGCTGGCACCTGCAAACAGGGCATTGTGCCGGAATGATGCTGAATAATCAGGGTTCATGTATTCACATTTCCCCATGGACACCATATGAACGATTTCCACATCTTTGAGATCATCAGCCCTTGTCACTAGGGCATCAAGGAGGCCCTCAGGCGTTCCTCCAAAATTGGCCGCAACCAACCGGTCCCCTGATTTTACGTGTTCCACTGCTGCAATTGGATCTACACATCGATTGCCATAATAAGCTTTCCAGTCCATCCGCCTTCCTCCAAATATTCTCAATGTCACGGAACCTTTGAGGTTCCCAAAATCTGTACCACCATTCAGGGGTTTTTATCCAAAGGCCCGGGTGTCGATTTCCACGGCAGCGCTGCTGCCATGGACAATGCTATCCAGTTTTCCCAGAGTCACGGGCAGGACATTGTCAATGAAAAACTCGGCAGTTTTAACAATCCCGATCAGGAAAATACGTGTCTTTTCGCCTTGGGTTTCCAGTTTTTCAAGGGCCACTTGGCTTCGCCACAAATGCATCCAGGCCAAGACCACATCTCCTGTGGCATCCAGCATGGTGTGTGACCGGGCAAACGCCCCGCTCATATCGGTCTTTTTTCTGGACTTCAGGGAGTTCACGGCAACTTCCAGAGCGTCGGTAACAGCATCAACCTTTTCGGCCAGAGCACTGAGTTCCGAATTTTTCCCGGCAATTGACGTGCGCTGTCGTATGGCCGCCATGACAAGACCAAACACAGCTCCGTCTTTCATGCCCAGTTTTCTTCCGACCAGGTCCAGGGCCTGGATGCCGCTAGTTCCTTCATAGATGGAAGTTATTTTGCAATCTCTTGCCAGCTGCTCAACCGGGTAGTCTCGGGTATAGCCTGCACCACCAAAAACCTGGATGGCATCAATACAGACGTTAAAGCCATGCTCGGCACAATAGGTCTTTACAACGGGGGTCAAAAAATCAACAAGGTCCTCATAGTCTTCTTTCTTTTCATCGGATTCTGCCAGCCGGCTTTTTTCAACAAGTGACTGGACATAGTAGATCAGGCTCCGCATGCCGTCGACCCTTGCTCGCATGGAAATCAGCATTCGACGGACATCCGGATGTTCAATGATGGGTACCAGGGGACGTTCACCGTCTTTGTTCCGGGTCAAGCTTCGTCCCTGGATTCGCTGCTTTGCGTAATCCAGGGCATACAGGTATGCGGCCGATGCATTGGTGAAGGCTTGAAAACCCGTAAAAAGGCGGGTTTCATTCATCATGTGGAACATGATCTGGAGCCCTTTGTTTTCCTCTCCCAGCAACAGGCCACGGCAAGTTCCCTGGCTGCCAAGTGACATACTGCAGGTGGATCCTCCGTGGATTCCCATTTTTTCCTCGACCCCGGTACAGAAAATGTCATTGCGGTCACCCTGACTGCCATCCTCGTTGACCCAGAATTTTGGAACGATAAAGATGGAGATCCCCTGTGTGCCTCCGGGAGCACCCTCGACCCGGGCAAGCACCGGATGGATGATATTCTCGGACAGATCATGATCACCGGAGGTGATGAACAGCTTGTTGCCGGTAAGGGAATACGTGCCATCCGGATTTTTGACAGCCGTGGTTTCAAGAAGACTCAGGTCTGATCCGGCCTGGGATTCTGTCAGCAACATCGTGCCACCCCATTCGCCGGTGAACAATTTTTCTACAAATAAATTTTTCTGGATTTCTGAGCCGTAAATATCAATCATTTTACCGGTTCCGTGACCAAAGTTAACATAGCTCCAGATGCAGTAATTCGCACCGACAAGATATTCGGAAATGGCATGGGCCACAAGGTTGGGGAGTCCCTGTCCTCCTTTCTCGACATCCTCTGACAAGGCACCCCAGCCATCTTCTACAAGGATTTGGCAGGGTTTGTGAAAACAGGCCGGCACTTTTACCTGTGAGCCTTCTATATGAACCCCTTCTTTATCGCCAAGGCTGAAGGTTGGAAGTATCTCCTTGATGGCAAGTTTTCGGGCTTCAGCGATGATCATGTCAAAGCTTTTGCGGTTCAAGGCCTTGTAACGTTCATTTTTTGTCAGGTCATGGACCTGAAATTGGTCGTAGAGAACAAATTCAATATCTTTTAAATCAGCGATAATTGCAGTCATTATATTCCTCAATTTGTTAGGTTTGTAATATTATTGATCTTAGATCTCCATTGGCTTGAGATATCCACATCAACGGTTTGTCAGTTCATCAGTCCGGGTAAATACAAGGCGATTTGCGGAAACATCATGATAATGATGAGACAGAGCAACTGAAGCCCGATGAACGGAAGGACCGAAAGATAAATATCTTTCATGGGAATGCTGAGAGGAACAATAGAGCGCATGTAAAAAAGATTGTAGCCAAACGGTGGTGTGATGTAACCCATTTCCATGTTAACGATAAACAAAATTCCGAACCAGACGGGATTGAATCCAAGGCTTGTGACGATTGGAATATAGACCGGCGTCGTTATCATGACGATACCGGTAGGGTCCATGAACATTCCGAGAATAAAAAACGTTACCTGCATGATAATGATAACGGTCCATGGCCCGACACCCAGATTTGAGATAAGACCCATGAGAAAATCCGGGGCTCCTACGGCCGTATAAATATTGCTAAACGCCGTGGCTCCGATGATCACCCAGATAATCATGGTCGACAGTATCAGGGTGCTGGAACAGGCTGTACTCATACGGTCCCAGGTCAATTTTCTTTTGAGTATTGCGCACAAAAGACTTCCGACAGCCCCTACTGCAGCCGCCTCCGTTGGCGTGGCTATTCCGGTGAAGATACTGCCGCAGACCATGAGAACCAGAAGGATCGGCAGGATAACCCCTTTGAGTGAGGCTATTTTTTGGTTCCAGTCAGCCCGGTCTTCTTTTTCCGGGACCGGACCGAGTTCCGGTTTGATATAACAGATAATGGCGATGTAAAGCACAAACAAACCGCAGAGTAAAAGTCCGGGAAGGACTCCGGCCATGAAAAGCTTACCCACCGATACGTTTGCAAACGAGGCATAGATTATCATTGTAATGCTGGGAGGAATAAGAATCCCCAGGGCTCCTCCGGCGGCAACACAACCAATCGCCATGTGGCGGCTGTAATTTCGCTTGAGCATTGAAGGGATAGCAATCACCCCCATGCTGACCGTTGCTGCACCACTGATCCCGCTCATGGCGGCAAAGATAGCGCAAATCGCCACGGTTCCCATGGCCAGCCCACCCTTCATCCTGCCGGACCAGTGATAAAATGCATCATAGAGATCATCGGCCAGACCGGAGAACTGAAGGACATTGGCCATAAAAATGAACAGGGGAATGGCCAGCAGGATAATATTGAGTGTGGGGCTGAAGGCTGCGGAACCAATCTGGAGGAGAGCCGGTGCACCCCAGAGCCATACCGTGAAAATAACCGACACAGCACCCAGACAGAATGCCAGGGGAAGCCCGGTGAGTAGAATCGCTGCAAGGCAAGAGAAAATTAAAAAGGTGATAACACTAATATCTACAGGCATTATTCCATGTCCTTTTCGGAGTTTGACAGAGATGTCTTACTGCCGGAGTTTTTGATATCATTTACGAATTTGGACACTGCCTGGAGTAAAAACAGAACGCATCCTATAAAGAAAATCACCTTGACCGGGTAAATGGGCGGTCTCAGAAAACTTCCGGCAAGGGTTTCAAGGTATTTGCACGAGTCAAGGGCCATATACCCGCTTTTCCATACCAGAACTCCCAGGTAGAGGAAGGTAAAAAATGCTGTTACAATATTAATTCTTGCTCGTCCCTTTTTTGAAAACCGGCTATGGAAGATATCCATGTTGACATGACCTTTTTCGAGCAGTGTGTACCCCGCTCCAAGCATGAATGTAAAGCCGAAAAGAAATTGGCTTATTTCGTGAGCCCAGATGGTCGGGCTGTTAAAAATATAACGCATGATCAGTTCAAAGACTAAGATAAGGGCGATTATCGGTATCAACCAACTGACCAGCCTGCCAATGGTCCTGTTTGTTCGGTCAACCCAATTTTCAGGGTTTTTTTTGAGTTTTTTGTCCTGGTCTGCCGGGGTCATAACGGCCTCCTTTTCACAATTCTGGTTTCTGAGCTGCCTGGCAAGGTTGTCTGTTTATCTGAAGCGTCTCGGACAGGCATATCGGATCCGGGATCGCCGCACTGCCTCTGGCTTCTTTACCTGGCAGCGCAGCGTACTCCG
The DNA here is from genome assembly GCA_022712835.1 of Desulfobacteraceae bacterium. The sequence continues at coordinate 3,936 of JAFLJU010000500.1, read as the reverse complement.
GATTTGTCCGCAGGACAGTTTTACTTTATTTCACCCTTATCTTTGATATAGCGCGTCATGGCTTCAATATACTTGGCGCTGTTTTTATCTTTTTTGGCAATTTCCGGCCAGATATCACTGATCGCCATATCTCTTAATGTGTTGATATCTTCCTGAGGCAATACAATCGGTTCGACTCCGAATTTTTCAGCGCCCCCGTTAAACAGGAACCATTCATCCCATTCTTTGTAAATCTGTCCGGTATATACAGAGTATTGGGCAACGCAACGGACAACGATTTCCTGTAGGTCAGCTGGCAGGGACTGGAACGCTTTTTCATTTGCAAGGAGCACTCCGCTGATGGCTCCGGGAAACGAAGACCCTGGAGGGTATGGGCTGCCGCAAATCATGTACTTTGTGACCTCATGGAATTTCATTCCTTCTATGGCATAGTTTGACCAGGTTGCACCGTCAACAACACCGGTCTGGAGGGCTAGGTACAATTCACCGCCAGTGATATAAATGGGAGATGCGCCTGCTGCCTTCATCATGTCGGAATTGTATCCCGAGGTCCGAATTTTTTTGCCCTTGAAGTCCTCTATGGTCCGAATGGGCACCTTGGACATGATATTGGCGCCACTGTAGGGTGTTGGTGCCATAAAGTGTACGCCGGCTTCGCCATATGCTTTTGACATCAGATTAAATACACCGTAGTTGGCATAGAGTTTCAAATAATCGTTATAGTCGCTGCATCCCATGGGAAGGCTGCTGGCAGGATTTGCCACCGGAACTTTCCCTGCATGATAGGCACCAAAGGTCTGAAGGAGCTGGAATGTACCCGCCTTGAGATTGTCAAAGGATTCATGGGGCGATACCAACTGGTTTCCACTATAAACAGTAACCTTCATCCTTCCCTCGGAAGCTTCCTCAATCCATTCGGCGAGTTTGGGGACGGCTTTGTCCATCCCGAGGTCTCCAGCAGGATAATCGCAAACAAATCTCCAGTTAATTACCTTTGGGGCGGCATCAGCGACGTTAATCTGCTGAGAGGTCAAAAACACTCCGATTGACAATACCAAAATACCCAGTAACCGTTTCATTCAACTTCCTCCTTAAATTAAAATTATTGTAAATCCCCTTGCCAACCGGTAAAAGATTTTCTCTCACACATGGTTTATGACAATGGCTTCACATTATCCCGACACCTTAGGGCCGAGAGTCTCTTCAGCAAAACGAATTAATGCTTCAGGGCTGTGCTGCCCAAGACGCCGCTCCAATTCATTTCCCTGTTTAAAAATCAAAAATGTCGGCGTCCCACCGACGCTGTATCGGCGCTTAAACGGCTCCACGAAGTCCTCATCAAGAACCCCAGGTGTTAAAGTTCCGTCCCAGGCTTTGCAACAGCCCATCAGCGCCTGGACCTGGGAAAAATAATCACTGTTTCGTGGCAGACACAAGAGAAGAATGGCCTGGTGGTGTTGCAGTAATTCAAATTCAAAATTTCTAAATCCAAAATGGTATAAGTCCAACAGACTCTCTCCCCAATCTTAAGTAAAAGGCGACCCTTGACCCAGTGGCCTGCCAGAGGTTTCGGTTTGAAAATTGTGGTACCTCTGCGAGCCGCACATTTTACCATTATTCAAATACCGTGCCATGAATGTTGCCTGTCGATTACAAACAGTATTTTTATATAAAATCGGATAGTTACTAAATATTTTTATTTTGAGGCTGGATTTAAAAAGAGAGGAGATAGATGTGACACGCCACACTATAGTCCCGCTCACATGTGCGACAGGTGTCACACATGACAAGCGGACGTCAGGTTAACAGCTTTGGGTTACTGGGGATTGGGACGCTGGATACCGTGCTTTTGCATTTTCCGGTAAATGGTTCTCCGATTAATGCCCAACAGTCTGGCTGCTTTGGCGATGTTCCAGTCTGTTGCTGCTAAAGCTTCTTTCAGGCCTTCCCGTCGGGTTTCAGCGGGGGGGGGCTGGACAGGATCAGACGTAAAGCCTGACACTTCTTTTGGCAGCAGATCGGATGGAATATTTTCCCGGGCTCCACTTAAAACAAACAGCCGTTCCAGTGTGTGCTCAAGCTCCCTAACGTTGCCGGGCCAGTCATATTCGAGAAGCAGTTCGAGTACATGATCAGACAGTCTGTGGGATGGTTTGCTGTATTTTTTTCGTAAAATTCTGCAGAAATGATCGATCAACAGTGAAATATCTTCGTTTCGCTCTCTTAGCGGCGGCAGTTCTAATTCTACCACATTGAGTCTGTAATAGAGATCAAGGCGAAATTCACCACGGTCAACTTTTGACTTTAAATTCTGGTTGGTAGCAGAAATAATTCTCACATTTGAATGGATTGATCTGCTGTCTCCTACCCGTTCAAACGTTTTTTCCTGCAGAACGCGTAGGAGTTTGACCTGTATTTTCTGGGAGATTTCACCAATTTCATCCAGGAAAATGGTACCTTTGTCCGCCATCTGGAAACGGCCGATGGAATCCTGTACTGCGCCTGTGAAGGCACCCTTGGCATGCCCGAACAACTCACTTTCAAGAAGATTTTCCGATAATGCCGCACAATTTACTGTGACCAGAGGGTCAAAGCCCCGGTGTCCGTTCTGGTGGATCGCCCTTGCCACCATTTCCTTTCCAGTTCCGCTTTCTCCGGTGATCAATACCGTGACATCCACCTCCGACAGGCGCTCAATGATGCTGAATACATTCATCATCTTTTTGCTTTTTCCAATAATATTTCTGAAATGGCTTCGCTTGCTCAACTCTTTTTCCAGGCCCATGATCCGTGTAATATCACTAATAACGATGACGGCTCCGATGACCTGCTGCTGATCATCAAGAAGGGGGGAGCTTGTTACTTTTACTTGCTGGGTCAATTTCTTGTGGTGTCTGCACTCCACCTGAAATTCCTGTACAGCCCGGAATGTGCTCAGGGTTTTTGACAACGCCTCATGGCATGCCTTGCTGCAATGGGTGAAACAGCTGTGAAAATTTTGATCTCCGGTGCCATTAAGCTGCAAGCTGCAGATGTTGTAGGCAGATTGGTTCGCTTCAATAATTTTCCCCTGGATGTCGACTGTAATTATGCCTTCCTGAACACTTCGAAATGTAGCTTCCAACAGGGCGCGCTGTTTTGCAATCTGTTCTCTGGCTATTTTTTTTGTAGTCACATCACGGATAATGCAACGAAATCCAATGGGGTCTTCAAAGGCCTCCTTAAGAAGGGAGATGGAATATTCCACAAACCGTTTTTTATTGTCCTTTCTGGTCATCTCATAAACAAAAGAGGGTTCTGGCTCACCCGTAATATACACTTTGTTGAAGGCTCTAAAGCATTTTTCAGCCGATTTTGCATCCATGTAGTCACGGTAGTCCATACCGGTCAGTTTCTCTCTGGGGTAGCCTATGATTTTGGCAAAGGCTTTGTTTGCGAAGATGATGTGCCCGACAATATTCAGTTCCAGGTATCCGTCTTCTATTTCATCGAGGACGTTAAAGCTGGTTTTTGTTATTTTGACATCATTGTATGCGGAGTACATAAAAAACCTTTGCCACCTTTGTTCTGAAACAATGTTCCGGAACAGGATTGAAAAAAACTTATGCGGTCCAGTCATCGCTGACCATATAAGACCCACGCCTCCGTTCTCAAAAAAGCACCCCTGGCGGCTGTTAAAAGCGACTTTACTTGTCGTAACGTCAGCATGTTTTTGTTAGGCTCGCCGCTTTTATCATTCTTGTGTTGTTTATTTTTTTCAACGTTTGTTGTATTTTTTCAACAAAACCTCTATGTTATACAACCATATTTAATTTTTAAATGAAATATATTGAAAATCTTACCATTATTTCAGGTTTAGTATGGCACAATCATCACCATATGATTTTGATATTTATCAGCCTCGCAATCCCAAAGCAAGCGCTTATTACAAGTGCG
>JAFLJU010000658.1 GCA_022712835.1 Desulfobacteraceae bacterium | reverse complement strand
TTCTTCCGATTCCTTGACCTTGAGCCTCTTTTGAAACAGCTAATTTTGCAAGTTCAAAAATATTTTTACTTTTAACAATGATTGCGCAGGTGCCAACAATTTCGTCACCAACAATTGCCATCAATATCCTACCACCAGGATTTATAATCAATTGAAGTGGATTGTCGAGATATTTTAAGTCAGCAGGCTCAAGTAATTTGTAGCCCTCAAGCCATTCCATATTTAATCGTTTGAATTCTTTGATATATTCTTCTTCAAATGGAATTATTTTAACGGTTTCGGTGTGGTCCATGTCAAAAAGTCCTACCTCGCTAAATGTTTTGGTTATATGAATTTAGATGATCTCAATAATCACCGTTTGTCTTTGATGATCTTTATAATCAGCAAAGTTAACGGAGACAAATGAAAAAACAGATCAAAGATGTCTAATGGTTTATAAAGGATTCCATTTTTAATCATCAGGATTTTTTCAACGACATGTGGCATTGGACTGATGGGTGTCAACAACATAAAAATCGTTGCAAGGAGCAAAGTCGAATATGAAAGTTTATTTAAAAATTTTAACATACCTTAAATCCCACTACCCATTCAAATAATGCCCAACCGTAAACCGCATATCCTCATCCAGATCTTCTATACCATATAATCTTTCTTTTTCTGCTGTTCCAGTTGTTTGCGTGTCGAGAATCGTGAAAGGACAATACAGCCGATAACAGCCGAAAGCAATACTATAAAGGAATTTTGGTGTTTTTTATGAAGGGTTACAAAACGGACTATTACTCTGTCAATTAAGATTCGCATCCTTATCACCCAGCCATTTAACAGCAACGGGTTTTCAGCTATTTGGTTGAAAGCCTTTTTTAGTTTTCAGCGACTTTTAATTTGGTTTCATCGCAATTGATCGTTTGCGTCAGGGTGATGTGACGCTTTGAACCCACAAACCGTTTCTTCCAGTAAGGATCATCCAAACTTGAAAACATGATTCCACTGCTGCTACTGGCATGAATAAACTGCCAGTCCGAAACGTACATGCCGACATGATTGATTCCTTTTTTTTTATTATTGGAAAAAAAGACCAAATCACCCGATTGCATCTCTGTGTTATTAATTTTCTGGAGCCGTGAAGAACTAAATTGGGCACGGACACTATAGGGCAACTCTATATTGTAAAATCTTTTATAGATGATCCGGACAAAGCTTGAACAATCCATACCTTTTTTAGATGCCCCCCCTCTGCGATAGGGAATGCCAAGGTATTCTTTGACTTTGTATTTAAATGTTTCGTCGGTGATATTGACAGCGGCCAATGGAGAACTGGAATGCCGTTCCATGCCGAATGCATGGGAACTTGCTAGGGTAATCATGACGCAACAAATAATCCAAATAAAACGCTTTGAAAACAAAGCGCTTTGGATCCGTCTGTATAATTGACTCGTTATCACAGGCCTCACTTTTTGCTTGTAATAGTCATGGGAACAGCTGCTCCTGTTGTAATTGAGATATCATGGAAAAATAGACTAATTAATATATCCTTGTCAATCCCCATGCAAAAAACGGTTTAGCCCGGATCAGCCGATATATATCTTTATCCTGGAAATTAAGGTCATCGGCATCGGAATAGGTATTAGATTTACCAGTTCCATTCTGATCAACTTATTTTATCTGCGGTCCTAAAAGTATCGGACAGGGACCTCTTTCGAAAGGTATGGATAAGATACAAGGCCGATCCCAAACCTGTGATCAGGAAGAAAACAGCCCCCATACCAAGGGCTTCTGGCAGACCGGACCTATCCGCCTGCCAGCCCAGAAAAGGCCCCAATAGGGCAAAGGCCAGCCGGATGACGAGGCTGCGGATGGATAGCACCGTGGCCCTGATGGATGAAGGGGTGATCTCGTTTATCTGGTTTTTTAGAACCGGTGTGGCAATTCCCCGGATGATATAAAAGAAAATCAAAACAATAACCCCCCACAGGCTTTGAAAAAGTCCCAGGGAAAAATAGCCTAGGGCAATACCCAGGGCAATCAACACAATGGTGGTCTCCCGACCCAGCCAACTTTCCACCCGGTGGGCCTGGATGGACATGAATCCTGTGGTCAGATTTAAAATGGGAATCACAACCCCGTAAAGGGCCAAGGGCAAGGCTAAAAAATCAAAATAGGGCTGTACAAACCAGGCCATGGTCAATGTGGCGGTTCCAATCACCGACGAATAAATGATGATGGATTGCAATCTTTGGTGCTCCACCATGGCAAACCGGATTATCTTAAAGATCTCTTTAAAACCGGCACGGCCCCGGACCCCTTGTTGCCCCGGCTCAACCAATGTCAAGGCCGCAGGGATCGCGGTAAAGGCAATCAATGTCTGGAAATAAAAGGGCGTCCGAAGGCCCAGGGTGGCGATGAGAACTCCCAGGGGGGCTGCCACGGCTTCCGCAAAATTACCCGCCGAAATCAACCGTCCTTCGATCTTCAAATAATCTTTTTCTTTTTTTGCCTGCTGAAGAGTATCATAGAGCAGGGCTGAATCCGAGCCGGAGATGAAACTCATGCCGATGCCCAGGAGAACCTCGCAGATCAGAAAACCCCAGAATTCTGTGGAGACACAATAAAGGGCAAAGCCCACAAATCCCAGAACACTTCCCAGAACCAGGGAGGATTTTCTTCCCCAGATATCACCGAAATATCCCGACGGCACCTCGAAAACAACAATGGCAAACGAATAGATCGCCTTGAGCAAAAAAAGATCCTGGGTGGCAAGTCCATTCTCCTTGTAAAACAAAAACACAATGGGCATGGTCAGCATGAGCCACTTGGACAGTTTGATGATATAAAGCCGGATAATGTTGGATTGAACTTGCCCCATGGTGTCTTCCTATCTGTAAAAAAACTTGGAGATTAGCAGATTACATGGGGAAGGTCCATACCCGGAAAAATTTTTCCGTCTATGCGTTAACGGGAAATCATCAATCCCAAGGCCTATAGTCAATCAATTGCAGGTTTAAATCCTTTTTTTGCCCGAGGACCGCCACAGGAATCAAGCTTTTCTTGAAACCCATGCGGGAAAATGATAGTTTCCTTACATCCGATCTTAATCGCCTCTTATATAATGAGAAACTGAATAAAGGAAACCCGATTTCATGAACCCAGATCCCATGAACCAGGTCATTGACCTAATATCCCGCCACAGGTCTGTTCGAAAATTTACGGACAAGCCCATTGACGATGATCTGCTCCATACCATTGTCAAAGCGGCCCAATGTGCTGCCACCTCCAGCCATATCCAGGCCTATACCATTATCCGGGTCCAGGACAAGGGCAATAGAAAAAAGATCGCAAACCTTTCAGGCCCCCAACCCTGGGTGGAACAGGCACCGGTCTTCCTTGTTTTCTGTGCCGATCTCACCCGGCTGGATGCTGCCTGTGCCACGCACAAATTAACCCCTGAAACCGGATGGGCAGAACAATTTGTCGTGGCAACCGTGGATACGGCGCTTGTGGCCCAGAACCTGATGGTGGCGGCAGAATCCTTTAGCCTTGGCGGGGTCTTTATCGGCGGAATCCGGAATGACCCGGAAATGGTCTGTGACCTGCTAAACATCCCGAAAATGGCCTATCCGGTATTTGGCATGTGCCTGGGATACCCCGATCACACCCCGGATATCAAACCCCGACTGCCCCTTGAGTTGGTATTAAAGGAAGATTCTTTTTTCGGAAGTGTTATAGGAAAACAAGGGTCAAACAACCCGGAAGCAACCCTTAACAACCATCTTAAATCCTATGACCAAACCTGCCAGGACTATTATCTAAACCGGGACAGCAATCTGAAGGACCAAACCTGGACCCGCCAGATGGCGGATTTCATGGGCAAGGTCACCCGGCCCCACATGAAATCATTTCTTGAAAAAAGAGGCTTTTTCCTCAGATAGGCCAGACCCTTTATGCTTCAAACCACCGCTGAACAAAAAAAGATTATCCACACGGATCTGTTGCCCGGGGAAACCCTCAAAATAATGGCCTTTGCCGGCACCGGTAAAACCACTACCCTGGTGGAATATACCAAAAAACGATCCAATATGCGGTTCCTGTATATCGCTTTTAACAAGAGCGTCCAATTGGAAGCCGCCCGGAAATTTCCCAGAAATGTCACGACCAGGACCACCCATGCCCTGGCCTTCCGGGCCAAGGGATTTAAATACAAAGACCGCCTGGTAAAAGGATTCAGGGCCAACCAGGTCATGACCGCCCTGAAACTTGAAAAATATGAGGATGCCAGATTTACCATGGACACCCTCGCAAATTACCTGGCCTCGGCAGACCCCAAAGTCTCCCACCACCATATCCCCCCCATGGCAAGGGGGTTCTATAAAAAAAACAAAACCGCCCTCCCCCCCCTGGTGGACCACGCCAACACCCTGGGCAGGCTTATGTGTGACGGCACAAACCAAGCCATCGGCATGCTCCATGACGGATACTTAAAACTTTATCAATTGTCAGCACCCATCCTGCCCTATGATTGTATTCTGTTGGATGAGGCCCAGGACATCAATCCTGTGACCGCGGCCATTGTCTTTGCCCAGGCCCAGAACTGCCAGACCCAGGACATAGATCAGGAGCAAACCCGAAAACTTGCCTCCATCATCCTGGTGGGGGACGGCCACCAGCAGATCTATAGTTTCAGGGGGGCCAGGGACACCCTGAAAACTTTTTCAGCGGGAAAAACCCACTATCTGACCCAAAGTTTCAGGTTTGACAACAATGTGGCAAGGGTGGCCAACATGATCCTGAAAATTTTCAAACAAGAACCCCGGCAGATTGCAGGCACCAAGGTTCCGGTAAAACCCCCTTGGGACCCTGGTCATCACACCATTATTGCCAGAACCAACGCCACCCTCTTTGACAGGGCCGTCCGGCTCTACAAACAACATAAGATCGGTTTTGTGGGCGGGGTGGGAAGCTATCGGCTGACGATTTTAAAAGATGTCTATTATTTGTACAAACAAGATCATTCCCGGATTAAGGATGTCTATATCAATGGTTTTAGAAGCTTTGTGGACCTGAAATCCTATGCCAGAACGGTGGAAGATTTTGAATTGTCCTCTGTGTGCAAAATGGTTGAAAAATATACCACCACCATTCCCTCCCATGTGGACCGGATCATGGCCCAGGCCGTGGAAGGGGAAAAAGCCGCGATACTTCTGACCACCGCCCATAAATCAAAGGGACTGGAATGGGCCAATGTTCTTTTGATGGAAGATTTTCACCCCCTAATGAAAGAGGGAAAAATCATCGACCCTTCCGGCGTGGACCCGGATGAATTCAACCTGATCTATGTGGCCATGACCCGGGCCATGGTCAACTTAAGATTTGATAGGGAAAGCGATATCCCAGAGTTTATCCGGCTGTGCCTGAAAAGAGCGGAGGGACCTGGGCCCGGGTGATCTCAATTTTTTCCCAAACCTTGCCCAGCACATAGGGCTCTTTGTCCAGCCATTCACTTTTCAAAGCCTGCATGGAGTCAAATTCACAGACGATCATAGAACCTGTCATTTTTCCCTCATCATTCAAATAAGCTGCGGCATAACGCCATTTCCCCTCCTGGGCCATAAGTTTTGCCATGGCCAAATGGGCTTCCCGGGCTGCCATCCGCCGGTCCAGAGCGCCTTCATCTGTTCCGTCATAACCACTTACTATAAATTGCATCTGCTTTCTCTCCCTTTATATTTAAAGCCCCGTCATGGAGGGCAGAATCACCGCGTCACCCATGAAAGTGATGGTGATATTTTTCTCTTCATTTCCCCACACACATTTTTTGGCCCCTAGAGCCGAGTCGCATTCGTCCGGAGTACCTATAATCTCAATCACCTGTTCATACTTCATGCCCATTTTAATTTTTCCATAATTTTCCTGATTCAGCTTACTGCAACCCAGAAACATCATACCAAAGACCAGGGTCAGAACCACAAATATTTTCATCTGCTTCATTTTAATTTCCCATTTCTTTTAAGTTAATCATAATTGGTACCTAGCATTTAATCTCCACCTAAACACCCAGAGACACCCCTATATACTCTAATTTTTCCCGGTGATCAATAATTCCTGCAACGCCGTCTGGCGCTGACTGATATCCTGGTTCTGAACCGCCATGCCAAGTGCCCTTCTCGTACCCACAAACACAGCCATTTTTTTTGCCCGGGTGAGCCCCGTGTACACCAGGTTTCTGAAAAGCATCTTAAAATGCTGGGTCAGCACCGGGAGGATGGTCACCTCAAACTCAGAGCCCTGGGATTTGTGAATGGTAATGGCATAAGCCAGATCCAGCTCCATGATATCGGTCTGTTTATACTGCACCACCCTGTTATCGGGTAAAAATTGCACCGAACAGGTCAACTCCATGTTGTTAATATCCGCAATCACACCGATATCTCCGTTAAAGACACCCAGGTCATAATTGTTTTTCCGGTGGATCACCCGGTCACCGGTCCGAAATATCCGCTGGCCCACCATTATTTGCTGTTTCCCCTGACAGGGGGGATTGGCCGTCTCTTGGATCACCCGATTCAAATTGATGGTCCCCATACTCCCCCGGGTCATGGGCGACAGGATCTGGATCTCGGTATTTTTGCCCACATACTTAGGAATCCATTCCATATAAAGTTTTTTAACCACCTCCAGGGCTGTCAGTCCATAATGGAGAGAAGACCAGGGATGGACCTTTTTCAAGACACTCTTGAGCTCTTCAATCTGGTTTCCGGCCCGGGCCACCTGGTCCAGGTTGACATGGGCAAATTTTTGGGGAATGGTGATTTCTGTCGCATAGGGAGAGGCGGTGTCATTGATCCTGAATTCATAAGGACTGATTGCTTGGCCTTCTTTTTTCTGGTTTTCTTTTGTCTGGTTTTCTTTAACAGGTGCCTTGCCTTCACCGGCCACCCGAACCCCGGGGCCGGCAACCCCATTTGACTCAAAAAGCTGCTTCACCCTTCCCACAAAACGGATCTGCTCCTGGGTGGCTTCGTCTGAATCCAGAAAAAGGCAATCGGTTTCGTTCTTCCAGACCCCTGGGTCCTTGAAGGGAGAGTCAATCCACGGCATCTTCCCGGAATTGATTTCATGGGCATATTTGATGATCAAAGAGGTGCGGGCCTGGCGAAAAACCTGGGTGAGGCGAAAACAGGCCACACGATTGGAACCGATGATATCTTTGAGCACATTGCCCGCCCCCACCGAAGGCAACTGGTCATAATCACCGATGAATACCACCTGGCAATTTTTCGGAACCGCTTTGAGCAGAGAAGCCGTAAGACTGATATCCAGCATGGAGCATTCATCCACCACCAAAAAATCCATTTTAAGGGGGGTTTGCTCATTTTTTTTAAACTTCCCCCCCTGCCACCCTAAAAGCCTGTGGATGGTTTTAGCTTCCCGGCCGATAACCTCCCCCATGCGCTGGGCGGCTCGCCCTGTGGGAGCAGCCAGCATCACCCGCAGACCCATGGCTTCCAGCAGCTTGACAATCACCCTTGTGGTGGTGGTTTTCCCACAGCCGGGACCTCCCGTTAGAACAGAAAAATTCTCCCCGGCAATTCCCGTTACGGATAAGGCCTGCTCTTGGCTCAATTCCATATTTTTTGCCTTGCAAAACAATTGGATCCACTTATCCATGCGGGAAGCATCCACATCAGGGACCACCCCCTGGTCCAGGATACGCCGGGCCACATATTGTTCATCAAAATACAGGGATTTTGAATAATAACAGGAGGCAATCTCCCCTGTTTTCCCCCCAAGACGTCGCTTCATGAGCTGCCGGTCCTTTTCCATGGACAACAACAACCCGGCAAGTTTTTCTGAAAGATCCAGGTCAATGAGTTCTTTGACCTGGGTTTTGATCTGGCATTCGGTGAGATAGCAATGGCCGAAATTACGGGCCGCTGCCAGGACATGACGGATCCCGGCCATGATCCGCTGGGGGCTATCCGGGGCAAGCCCGATGCTCAAAGCAACCTTGTCTGCGGAAAAAAAACCGATCCCGTAAAAATCATTGGCCAACCGGTAGGGGTCCTGGGTCACGTGGGCGATGGCATTGTCCCCGTATTCCTTGTAGATCCGAACCGCAAAAAGAGTGGAGATCCCATGGGACTGCAAAAACATCATCACATCCCGGATGGCCCTGTGTTCAGTCCAGGCGGCTGAGATCATCATCAGTTTTTTAGCGGCAATTCCCGGTACTTCCACCAGACGCTGGATCTGTCCTTCAAAAATATCAAGGGTAAGACCCTTAAAATGGCGAACAATCTTTTTGGCTGTCTTGGGCCCAACCCCTTTGATCAGTCCGGATCCAATGTATTTTTCAAGGGCCGAGGCCGTGGCCGGTTTCTTCTCTTTGGCAAGAGTTGCCTGGAACTGGCGGCCATATTTGGGATGGTGGGTCCAGGCCCCGCAAAACTCCATGGTGGCACCGGCAAAAACCTTGGTCTGGTGGACCACCACGGTTTCCTGTTGGCCTGGGTTATCAAAGGGATGAACCCTAAGAATAGACCACCCGTTGTCCGGATTATGAAATGTTACCCGGTCCACCACGCCATTAAGGGTCTCCTGGATAACCCTAGGGTTGTATGGGTTTTTATTTTCCATCATAGGGCCCAATCATATCCTAAACCCATCGAAAGAGACAACTTCTTTTCTCTGTTTTTTAGCCGACAGAATATCTTGACAGGATTTCCAGATAGATGGTAGGGATAAACATCATTATCCTATAGAGAGGGACGTAATGGACCTATCCCAGAAACAAAAGAACCTGATCTCCCAATGGGCGTTTGACACCCGCCCCATTCTCGGCAGACTTCATCTATGGCTGGACGATATCCAAATCGAGTGGATCAAAGGCAAGCCCAGGGACGAAGTAATCGATGCCATCTCATTTGTGGATAATCGGACAGAAAAGATGCTGGCCATGACAGCAGCGGTAACAGCGCTTGGGACCAGACTATTTGGCCATTACGGAGAAGGAGCCAACCTCGACAAAATAGCGCTTAACCGGGTTAAAAAAAATGCCGATGCCATCTCTGCGTACACCATGAGCGAAAGCCTCTGGTACCTATCCCGTACCCTGCCCGAAAACCATGCCATCATGGTCTGCCTGGGGGAAGGCCTCATGCCCAAAGCGGGTGAAACATCGGAAATGGGGGCCAATCCCTTGTTAGGGTTCGGCCGGGTCTATGCCAGGCCGGAAGTGGCCAAATTTTTAGATGACTGCGTATTAAATCTGATCAATAATCGGGCCTACCAATGGGAAGACTTTAAACGCGCCATTGCCAGGAAAGATATTACCCTGTGGGGAGCGGCCATTGACACCCTTGAAAACACCGCCCGGTTTGCCACGGGGGAAACCTCCGGCCCCATGACCATTCTCCACCTCTTTGACCAGCCATTGACCATTACCGATCAATATGAAGGATACATCGGCACCCTGGTGTTGCCTAAAGAAATCGTGGAAAAAGCCGCGGATGATTCTTTGTTGATAAATTTTTTCACCCCCCGGGGCCGGGTGGTTGAGGCCATCACCATGACCTACCCTGGGATAAAACCTGAAAACATACATGTCTGGACCCTCCAGGGAAAAAGACGGGAGCCCAGAATTGGAAAACTCTGGAAAGAATGGAAAGCCGCCGGTGCCCATATGGTCGGGGAAGACTGGACATTGCCCACGGGCTTCTCCCCCTTTACCGACTCAGGTACCTATGCGCCCACCTTTGCCGTTAAAACCTGGCAAGACGAAAATAAAGACACCCATCTGTTTCTCGTGGACGGGTATGCCGCATCTGCCGAGGCCATCCAGGCCGCAAGCCTTTCATCCATCCTGGAATTAGATATCTCTCTGGCAGTTTTATCCTCTAAATTTTTGCTCCCCTGTGACAAGGATGCGGCCAGCATGAAACTTAATCCCGAGGCCAATGATTTTTCCCTTTGTCTCAAGGATATTTTTAATTCGGATATTGAAGAAGAGTTGGTGGAAATCTACCGGAAAAGCATCCAACAGGCAAGGGATGCCGGCATCCCCTTAAAAAAGAAAACCATTACTGCAGATGACCTTATTGCCGAAAAAAAATGGCAGTCCCTTGCCATTGGGGGATATATGCTCCCGGACCCCTATACCGGCGCCCCGGGGGTGACCCAGATATCAGAAAATAGCTATAATGTCACCGTCCGGATAAGCTCTGAAAAAGGGGACAAACGTATCACCTTTGGTCTGCGGCTCCTTGAGCCCTTAGATCAAAGCAAGCTGGTTTTCACGCCGCTACTGAATCGGTTTCTCAAGGGGGAGGATTTTCTCACCAGGGCGGTGAAGATTTCCGATTCAGGACGCATCAGAAATGAACTCCAAACGCTGTGCACCGATGCATTGGAGCATTTTTCAGACAAGGTGGTCCTCAGGTTCGATAAAATTGCCCAGGCTGTCATTTCCCTTGAAGATCAGGCAACCCTTCGCAGGATTCTTTCCTGGTACAAAAAAAATTATCCCATTTGGTTTGAATGGCTGGAGCTGGACTAAGGACCGTAAATTTTCAGGACTGGTTCCGAAGAAAGCTATCCAGCGCCTCGATCAAAATATTGGACAAACTGGTCTTGTTTTCATCGGCCAGTTTTTGAACCCTTACGGCCATTTCACATGGCAGTTCAATGGTGATACTCTGCTTTGGATCTGAACATTCGTTCAGAATATTATCTTCTTTCATAATTATTTTCCGTAATAATAAATTAATGAATCAGGGGAAAAACTTTACGAGAACAAATCAAATGGTTTTAATCTTTTTTTCCCGGTTCATCCGCTCGATGCTGAGAATGGCATGTTTTTTTACATTTGAAATATGTTGCCCCAGAATTTTTTGTGCCGATTCAAGGTTGCCAGCATCAATATTCTCATACAATTTGATATGCTCGGAATCAACTGTTTCCATGGGGGTAACAAATAAAATATTGCCCCGGTATTTCAAGTACAGAAGATCAAACAAGGATTTTAAGGTATTAATCTGGATCTGGTTCCCGGACAGGTTTGCCAGCATCAGGTGAAACTCCATATCTTTTAAAAGGCGGTCCTTGAGATAAATATCTCTCACCGCATCCAGATGGTTGTCCAGGGCTTTTTTCAACTTGCTTAAGCCCTTTTTGGTGATGGACGCTATGGTTTTGGGCAGCAAAGATACCTCAATGAGCTCCCTGAACTCATAAATTTCCGTAATCTCTTCCAGACTGATGTTTTCGGTATAATACCCCCGATTGGGCTCATGGCGGACCAGCCCCTGAAATTCCAGCCGTTTCAAGGCCTGGATCACCGGGGTGGTACTCATTTCCAGACGGGCTGCCAAATCCCCGTAGGAAATTTTCTGGCCCGGAATGATCTCATTTAAAAAAAACATCCGCCGAATACCCATATAGGCTTCATTGGTGAAATCATCTTTGGTTTTTTTCTTTTTTACTCCCATGGGGCGGTAAGTTATACCAAGGCTTTTACAAAATCAATTAAAATGTTAAGAAAATTCAAGACAAAAAAAAGATATATGACTGAATTTCATTCAATAATTGCTTGACAACCAATGGCACCAGCGTCTATAAGATTAGAAATTTAATCAGATATTTAATCAGATTTTTTATTTATACAGGATATTACACACATCATCCAAGGAGAATAAAAATGGCATTATCATTTATGGAAGGCAATGAAGCCATTGCCAGGGGGGCCATGGCCGCAGGTTGCAATTTCTTTGCCGGTTACCCCATTACACCGGCCACCACCATATTCAACAGTATGCTCAAAATGCTGCCCCCCACCGGGGGAATCTGCATCCAGGGAGAAGATGAAATTGCTTCCATGGGGTATTGCATCGGGGCTTCCATGGCCGGAAAAAAAGTTTTAACCGCCACCTCGGGGCCTGGCATCAGTCTGTATTCCGAGCAGGTTTCCTTTGCCATTGGCAGTGAAATCCCTTTGGTCATTGCAGATGTTCAACGATTGGGTCCCTCCACAGGATCCGCCACAAGGGGAGCCGATTCCGACATCCAATTTTTAAGATGGGGATCCACCTCGGGGGTGCCTGTGATTGTTCTGGCACCCAAGGATGCTCTGGACTGTTATGTCCTGACCATCCAGGCATTTAATTATGCAGAAGAGTTCAGATGCCCGGTATTCATCGCCTCTAACAAGGAAATCGGCATGACCAAGGAAAGTTTTGACTTAAACTGCGTCACCCTGCCAGCTTTGGTTGAACGAACCCTGTACACGGGAGACAATTACATTCCCTTTGAAGCAGATCCAGACAAAGCCCCTCCCTTTCTTCCCATCGGCGGAAAAACCCTGGTCCGGCAAACCTCCTCCACCCATGGTCCCGACGGATTTATCACCATTGATCCAAAGGTGATCGCGGCTAACCAACAGCGGTTGAGAACCAAGCTCCATGCAGCCCGGGAACGCATTTCCCTGTATGAACAAGATCTTTTGCCCGGTACCGACACGCTGATCATCAGCTACGGCATCACCTCCCGGGCCGTTGAGGATGCAGCCAGCGCACTTGCCAAGAAAGGAAAACCCGTGTCCACCCTGTCTTTAAAGACCCTGTACCCCGTACCGGAGCAGGTGCTGCTTAAGGCGGCTGCCAATTTCAAACGGGTGGTGGTGATTGAAATGAACCTGGGACAGTATGTGAATGATATCAAACGGATTCTTTCCGGCAAAAAAATCGATTTTTACGGCCAGATGGACGGGGTAATGATTCCGCCAGCCAAGATTATGGAGGTCATTGAGAATGAATAGTTTTTTAAATACAAGCCGTCCCCTGGTATATTGTCCGGGATGCACCCATGAACGGATCACCCGGGGACTGGACAAGACCCTTATCAACATGGGTCTTACAGCCGACAAAACAGTCATTGTTACCGATATCGGCTGTTCCGGTCTCTTTGACACCTTTTTCAACGTCCATGCCCTCCACGGTGTCCACGGCAGGGCACTTACCTATGCGGCCGGGTTGAAACTTGCCGACCCGACGCTTACCATCATTGTCACCATGGGAGACGGGGGGCTTGGAATCGGCGGTGCCCACGTGCTGGCAGCCTGCCGGAGAAACCTGGATCTCACCCTGATCATTCTCAACAACTTCAATTTTGGCATGACCGGGGGGCAGTACTCTTCCACCACTCCCAGCGATGCCATGGTAGGCTCCGAGTTTCTTAACCAAGCGGAAATGCCCATTAATATCTGCAGCATCGCCAAAAGTGCCGGCGCCTCCTATGTATCCAAATGTGCGGGCCATGACCCGGATCTTCCCGGGGAACTTGAAAAAGCGATCAACCACAAGGGATTTTCCGTGGTGGAGACTTTGGGGCTGTGCACCGGCCGTTACACCAAGCGCAACAACCTGACCCCCAAGGTTATTGATGAGATGATCGAAAATCAGCCCGTTGATATCAAAGGGGGCAAAGGCGGCCTGGTTGAAGGAAATCAGCGGCCTGAATATGGAGAACTCTACCGAAAACTGGCCAGGGAAAAAACCCGATTTCCGGAAGTCTTAACCATTGAAAAAACCTATGATCTGGTTAATCTCAAACGCCAGGAAGTGGTCATCCTGGGCAGTGCCGGCATGCGCATTGTCACGGCCGGTGATATTGTCTGCTATGCAGGTATTTCCTGTGGCATGAACGTATCCATTAAAAATGATTATAACATTACGGTGCTTCGGGGCCAGTCGGTCTCCGAGATCCTTTTGTCCCCTGAAAAAATCGGGTACACAGGGATTGAAGCGCCCTCGGTGGTGGTTGCCCTGAGTGAGGAAGGGGTACAGCGGAGGCAAAAAATATTTAAATTCCTAGCCCCCACCGCCGTTGTTCTCAAGGAAAAAAGCGTGGACATTCCAGAAACAAGTGCCCAGGTGATAGAGATTGACTTCAGGTTGTTTAAGATCAAAAAACAGGACTGGGCCCTTGCCTCCCTTGGGGTTCTGGCAGAAAAGCAGATCCTGTTTTCAAAGGAAATGCTTAGTGCTGCCATCAAATCCAGATTCAATGAAAAGGTCTACACCCTTGCCATGGAGACCATTGCAAAAATGGACTAAGGATAAAACTTTTTCCCACCCGGGGTGTTTTTCCCGGGGTGGAAAAAGTTATAATGGTTTTATTTCACGGTCTTATAGGTTACGCCCGGCCCATTAATATCAAGCTGTAGGCAAGTGTCAATGCCAGGGTATATATCGTAAGGATATATACCCATTTGCCAGCAAATTTTGGGGTTTTTATAGGAGCCAGGTTAAAACCTGCCATGACAAGAAACAGAATGTAGATGATGATTGAAAAAACCGCCGGTGTGAAAAACCCTTCAAACAGAAAAATAAAGGCAAAAACGATCACATTGTTATCAAGGGCTAACCCCATATAGACCCCGTCATCCACAAGACCGAAAACATTGAAATAACTCAGCCGAATCCCGCTGGTGGCGACAATCACAAAGGCCCCGGGCAGGAACCAGGGATTAAAATTTCCATAGCTCAAAAGAAATACGGCAGGACAAACGCCAAAGCTGACCATATCGATCAAAGAATCCAATTGTCCGCCAATGGCCCTGTGAGCATCTGTTCTGCCCTTCATTTTCCGGGCGATGATCCCATCCCCCCAGTCAAATAAAACCGCCCAGATCATTCCGATAACCGCTGCCGGAAAATTTTGTAAAATGGCAAAGTATATCCCCAGAAGCGCGCATAAAAGCCCTGCCAGAGAACAGATATTGGGCAGATCCCTGGCAACGGAAAGCATACCCATCTGGGGTGCGTGTTTATAGTTATCCATAGTG
>JAFLJU010000596.1 GCA_022712835.1 Desulfobacteraceae bacterium | reverse complement strand
CCGGTCACATCCAAAATTTCTCCGGTAAAAAAGAGTCCTGGAACCTTTCTGGCTTCCATGGTTTTTGAGGAAATATGGTTGCAATCAACCCCCCCGACCGTGACTTCGGCGGTTCGGTTCCCTTCTGTGCCACCGGGTTTGATCTGCCATTCATGAAAGGCATTGGCAATCTGGCTTAAGTGATCCTGGGACACGGAGTTTATGGGCCGGTTACCAGGGCAGCCAGCCAGGCGGACATCTACCAGGCGTTTGGGAAGCCATTCATAAAGAATTGATTTTACCTGTTTTTTGGGGTGGGATATTTGTTTGTCTTTCAATCTTTCAAGAAGATTGTGGGAGGGAAGCAAATCAATGGTAATGAATTGTCCCGGCTGCCAATAAGAAGATATTTGCAAAATAACAGGGCCGCTCAGTCCTCTGTGGGTGAATAATAGTTTCTCACTAAAAATAGCCAAAGAGCTGCTTACTTTTGCATCCACTGAAATTCCGGCCAGGGGTTGTAAAATTATTTTATCTTTTGGCTGCAGGGTAAATGGAACAAGGCCCGGCCGGGGGGTGACAACAGGGATGCCAAACTGCTTTGCCACCTGGTAACCAAACGGTGTGGCACCCACACCGGGAAGAGAGACGCCGCCCGTGGCAATGACCAGGGAGATTGTATCAATTTTCCCTGATGGTGTATGAACTCGAAATCCTGGCGTATTTTCTTTAGGTTTTAACGATAGTTTTTCAATTTTTTTTACCGGTGTGTTCAGGGCGATCCTAACGTTTGTCTTCGGGCATTCGGCCAGCAGCATATCCAGTATATCTGATGCATGGTTGGTGCAGAAAAGCTGGCCGTGACTGCGCTCTTTCCGGGATATACCATATTTGTCGACAAGATTTACAAAATCCATGGAAGTATACCGGCTGATGGCGGATTTACAAAAATGAGGGTTTGAAGAAATATAATGATCGGCACGAATCTCTTGATTTGTGAAATTGCATCTGCCTCCTCCGGACATGAGAATTTTTCGTCCGGGTTCGGGTCCATGGTCCAGGACCAGAACCTTTCTTTTGCGTTTTCCTGCCTGGGCGGCACACATAAGTCCCGATGCACCGGCGCCGATAATGACAACATCAAAAACTTCGGTCATATGCTCTCCTCTATAAAAGAGATTCTTAGTCTATCCATTAATTTTATCATCTAATTTTATCTTCCAATAATTAAAATAATATAGGGGTCAGCATACCCTAGGCTCGCCATGGGAACAATATTGTTTTAAAGTGATAGTTTTTTGTATTCTGTTTTGACTATATTGCCCAGAAGACAGATTCCCTTTTCAAGTCTTGTGCTCCATTTGATGCCGCAGTTTAGTCTCAGGCAATGTTGATAACGGTTTGATGAGGAGCAGATCACACCGGGAAGTATGGAGATTTTGTGTTCATAGGCCTTTTGATAGATTTTCATGGCATCAATTTTTTTATTCAAAACTACCCAGATAAACATCCCTCCTTTGGGAAAGGAGGTTTGGGTGTCTGCCGGGAAATGGTTTGCAACGGCAAGGGCAATGGCCGAAGCCTGGTTTTTGACTTGATTCCTCAGTTTTCTTAAATGACGATCATAGGCGCCGGCCTCTAAAAAACGGGACACAATCCGATGGTTAATATTGGGAGTGGACAGCTGGGTGTTGAGCTTCATTCTCGTGACCTGGTCCTTAAACCTGCCCGGAATGGTCCATCCTGTTCTCAGGCCCGGGGCCAGGGTTTTGGAAAAAGAGGAGCAGTACAGAACATTTCCCTGGGTGTCCATGCTCTTAAAGGTGGTTGGGCGTTTGTCTCCGAAATACAGATCCCCATAGATGTCATCTTCAATAATGGGTAGGTCAAATGTGTTGGCAATCTTGAGAATGCGCTCTTTATTTTCTCTGGAAAGCACAGAACCCAGGGGGTTTTGAAAATTTGAATTTAACAGGCAGGCCTTTATCCGGTTAGATACGACAGCTGTCTGAAAACTTTCCGGATCAATTCCCTTGTCTGAGCAGCCGGGCAATTCCACCACATACATGTTTAGGTCTTCTATGAGCTGCAAAAAACAATGGAATACCGGAGATTCAACCAGGATGGTGTCGCCGGGGCTGGCCACAGCTCTCAGGCAAAGGCTGACCGCTTCCAGGCAGCCGTTGGTGGTAATGATATCCTCAGGTGAGATCATGCAGGCATATCCAAGCATTCGTTTGGCCAAGGCTTCCCGAAGTCCCAGGAACCCAATACACAGGTCGTAGTTGGCCATGCATCTCTCAAGTTCATCCCCTGGTATGGATTTCATTATCCGGGACAATTGTTTGATGGGCATGAGTTCCTTTGAACAGATGGCAGCTCCGAGCTGGAGAATCTCGTCGGACTGGAGGTCGGAAAGAATGGTTTGTGCCAATGCATTGATTTCTACCCGGCTGGGTCTGGTATCTTCTTTTCCCCTTGGTGGCTTACAAAGGGGAGTTTTGGCAAGCACGCTGACATAAAACCCCGATTTTTCCCGGGCCTCCACACGCCCCCGTTTTTCAAGCTCTATATAGGCCTGGTGGATGGTGGACACACTCAATCCCAACTGGTTGTGGAGTTTCCTCAATGAGGGCAATTTCTCACCGGGTGCAAACACTCCCCCCAAGATATTCGCCTGAATTTCATCGGCAAGTGCCACATACCGGAAGTTGATTGTTTGCCTCATAAATGTCTAATACCAAGAATCTGTTATGGTTGAGTTCATGATTTTCTGTAACTGTTTTTATCCTGTGTTTAATATATACTCACTCGAAAATCAACGATTTAATATGGGAAATAAAATGAAGAATTTGAGTCTCTATGTGATTACTGTCCTTGTCTGGGGGTCTACCTGGATTGCCATTAAATATCAATTGGGATCTGTGGATCCCATGGTGTCGGTTATTTATAGGTTTGGTTTGGCTTCTTTTTTGTTGTTTATTTTTTGTAAAGTCCGGGGGCTGCGGCTCAAATTTTCTTTGCAGGAACATTTTTTTATGGGAATTTTGGGGCTATTTTTGTTTTCCCTCAACTATTGGCTGGTGTATCTTGCCGAAGTTCATCTGACCTCGGGGCTTGTGGCTGTAATCTTTTCTTCCATTGTGTTTTTTAATATTGCCAATGGGGCCATCTTCATGGGAGCGCCCCTTGAAAGAAGAATGATGGTGGGTGCCCTGACCGGTATTATAGGGATACTCTTTATTTTTATGCCGGAAATTCAGTCTTTTCAGCTGGCAGAAACGGGATTGGTGGGTATTGTATTTGGCTTTATAAGCGTGTTGCTGGCCTCTTTCGGCAATATTATATCGGCGCGAAATACAAAAAATAATATTCAAGTGGTCCAGGCCAATGCCTTTGGCATGGGATACGGCACCCTTTTTCTGATTTTAGGGGCCATTTTTCTGGGCAAAGAGTTTTCCTTTAACGTTTCGATTCCCTATGTGGGGTCTCTTGTTTTCCTGTCGGTCTTCGGTTCTATCATCGCCTTTGGCAGCTATCTGACCCTTGTTGGATCCATTGGGGCGAACAAGGCCTCCTATGCCATCATGGTGGTGCCCGTTGTTGCTTTGATCATTTCCTCCATGGTAGAGGGGTATTCTTGGAATTTATCCGGGCTTATCGGTCTTGCCATGGTTCTGCTGGGTAATTTTTGTGCATTGAGGAAAAAGCCGGGATTACCTGCCTGAAGATTTAGGCCTTTATTACCGGTTGCATATTCAAATGAATTTATGCTAATTATATAAAATATGAAACAATATGTAATAGATGGGTTTGGTCTTCCGGACTATCACACCTTAAAAAAATATCTTGATGAACATTTGGAAACAGCATCCCTAGAAGGCATTTACTGGCTTGAACTGGATAAGAAGATTTTAAGTCCTACCCAGTTAGCCCATGAATCCTGCGGCCCCCATGTGTTTGCCCTGATGCTGGAAGAAACGTATCTGTCTTGTGAACTCCTTGTGAGGATTAAAACAAATATAAAGTGTGATTGCATGGGTTTTGCGACAAAGGAGCAGCGGGACTGGTTGATCGACCAGACAGATGCTATTTTGGAACAGTTTGCAATCCGCACTTAATAAATCTTTAGGTTGACTCAATGCTTAAAATAATACCCCTTGGCGGTCTCGGTGAAATTGGTCTGAATATGATGGTGGTGGAGTACGGAGATGTTATTTTTCTCATTGATGCCGGTCTCATGTTCCCCGAAGACTATATGCTGGGCGTGGATATTGTTATTCCGGCCATGGATTATATTCGTGCGAATCGGGACAAGATTTATGGTATTATTATCACTCATGCCCATGAAGATCATATTGGGGCTCTGCCATACCTGCTAAAAGAGATTCGAATTCCTGTTTACGGAACCGCCTTTACTTTGGAAATCGTTCGCAATAAGCTGGTTGAATTTGACTTGAATAAGCATATCGATCTGAACCTGGTCAATCCCGGGGAAACTCTTTCCATTGATCCCTTTGAAATCGAATTTATCCGGGTGAGCCATTCCACCATAGATGGTGTGGGTCTAGCCATTACCACCCCCGAGGGAGTGGTGGTGCACACCGGCGATTTTCGGATCAGCCACGATGCGGACAAGATGAAAAATACGGATATATCCAGCTTTGCCAGGTTTGGAGAGAAAGGAGTATTGGCGTTGATGTCCGATTCCACCAATGCCGAGGTGGAAGGATATACCATGTCTGAACAGGAGGTGTCCAAAAATCTTGGCAAATTGATTTCTGCTGCGCCGGGTAGGGTGATTGTTGCCATGTTTGCATCCAATGTTTTCAGAATTAAGCAGGTGATTGATATCGCCGTGGCCAATAATCGAAAGATCATTTTTAATGGCCGGAGCATGGAACAAATTGTTTCTGTTGCCACCAAGCTTGGATATATCAAATGTCCCCCCAGTATGATCCGCGATATCAAACAGATTAGTTCCTGTGCCGATAACAAAGTGATTATTATCACCACGGGAAGCCAGGGAGAACCCATGTCTGCGTTGGTTCGCATGGCATCCGGCACCCATCGGCATATTAATATCAAGAAAAAGGATACGGTCCTGCTTTCCTCCAAACAGATCCCGGGAAATGAAAAAGCCGTTGCCAATATTATTAATAAGCTTTACCGGCGTGGTGCCGAGGTGGTGTATTCCAAAGTCGCCCAGATCCACGCCTCGGGTCATGCCCACCAAGAAGAGCTTAAGCTCATGCTGAACCTGACCAAACCCAAGTATTTTATTCCCATCCATGGGGAATACCGCCACCTGGTTATCCACGCCAGAATTGCTGAGAAACAGGGGCTGCCCCGGGAAAATGTCCTTGTGGCTGAAGATGGTAACGTGATTGTTTTCGATAAAGAGGGCGGACGAATCCAGGGAAAAGTTCATACCGGCCGGATTTTTGTGGATGGTAAGGGAATCGGGGATGTGGGCCGAAGTGTTCTCAAGGAGAGAAGGGAGCTTTCCGAGGGAGGGCTTGTGGTGGTGACCATGATCATTGACGAGGAAACCGGGGTGGTGCTTTATGGGCCTGAATTGATTTCCAAGGGGTTTGTTTTCGATTCAGCCACAGGACATCTGGTGGATGATGCCCAGTGCGTTATCCTTGAGATTGTTGAAGAGGTCGAGGCGGGGATTGAATCCAGGGTTGACCTGATTCGTAAAAAACTTGCCCGGGAGCTGAAACAATATTTTGCTTTTGCCATTAACCGAAAACCTTTGATTGTTCCCATCATTATCGAAGTATGAAAAAAGAAATTTACGGTATGCTGCTGTTGTTTTCCATCATTCTGACAGCGGTCAGTCTTTTCTCCTATGATGCAAGTGATCCTTGCATCGGGCCTGATTTTCTCACTATCCCTGAGGTAGTTCACAACTTATTTGGTCTTGTGGGAGCCCATGTGGCCGGGTTTTTTATCTACCTTTTCGGCGTTGGTGCTCTGTGGGTGCCCCTTATCCTTTCATTGACAGGCCTCTGGTATTTCAAGGAGCGATCCTCTAATATTATCTGGATGACCCTGGCAGGGGGGCTTGTGCTGATGATCAGTACCGGTAGCATTTTATTTCTGTTTAAGGAAAGCTATGGGTTTTCCAATACCCTGATTTCTGCAGGTGGCGTTGTTGGCAATGTACTGGCATCCTTTTTATTAAAATATACCAATATCATCGGGTGCATTACCATTCTTTTGTTTTTTATTATCCTTGGGTTTATCCTGGCCACCGGGATTTCCCTGGTGGCCCTGGCCCTGTTTGTTTATCAGAAAATCATTTCCTTGATGACCACCATGAAAAATGATTTCAGGGAATTTAGCGATTATATCCGACTTAAAGTAGGCAAGTTTTTGGAAAATCGAAAACTAAGCCGGCTTAACAGGGCCAATCTTGGCGAAGTGCTTGCCGATCCTGATCCACAAGAGATTGACATTACCCCGAATCTTTCCGAGAAAAAGGCTTTGGTTAGACTTCCAGAAAAAAGGGTCATTGAAAAAAAGATTACAACAAGGGATGAGAGCATCCCTTTGGATGACCTGTTTGAGTCCCCCATCGTGGCTCTTGAGCCCGATGATATTGAGTATGTATCTGAATCGGGGCTGGAAGATATACGGGTAAAATCAAAATTTATCCTGCCAAAACTTTCTTTTTTTGATGAAAAACCCCCTGTTACACGAATGATTGACACCCAGCTTCTCCAGGATAAGGCCAGAATTCTTGAAGGCAAACTCAGAGATTTTAAGGTGGCTGGCGAGGTGGTGGAGATTCTACCCGGACCCGTGATTACCACCTTTGAATACCGGCCGGCTCCGGGAATCAAGCTCAGTAAGATTGTCGGGCTTTCCGATGATCTTGCCCTTGCCCTAAGTGCTATCAGTATCCGTATTGTGGCCCCCATTCCGGGACGGGATGTGGTGGGAATTGAGATTCCCAATGAGGAGCGGGAATTGGTGAATTTAAGGGAAATGATTTCTTCAAAGGCTTTTGTGGAGTCTGAATCCCTGCTCACCCTGGGTCTTGGAAAAGATCTTTTGGGAAAACCCGTTGCTACCCAGATGGACAAGATGCCCCATCTGCTCATTGCCGGAGCCACCGGAACCGGAAAGAGTGTGGGGTTAAATTCCATGATTATCAGCCTGTTGTACAAGGCAACCCCGGATGAGGTTAAGCTAATCATGATCGATCCCAAACGGATTGAATTGTCGGTGTACAACGATATTCCCCATTTGATCTCTCCTGTGGTGACCGATATGAAAAAGGCCACGAATGCGCTTTATTGGACGGTCAAGGAAATGGAGCGCCGGTATGAACTTTTAGAGCAAAGCGGATTAAGAAATCTGGACCAGTACAATGCAATGGCCAGGGAAGAGCAGAAACGCT
>JAFLJU010000611.1 GCA_022712835.1 Desulfobacteraceae bacterium | reverse complement strand
GGGAGGTAAGCAGGGGCAACCCCATGGCCGACCGGATATTGACCTGGTCCCGTTGTGTGACCAAGCGGTCAAACTCATGGCCGCAGATCAGATGCAAAGACTGGATCACCACCCATTCATACCCCTTTTCTGCAAGGGATCGGGCCGTTTCAACGGGATCTTTTAAATTCAGTTTCTTCTTCATGGCGTGTTTCACCATTCTGGAGGAATAGGCCCAATGGATTTGATGATCCGGGAATTTTTGCCTGAAGATGTAGCCCATTTGATCGTAGGTGGAAAAGGCCCGGGCAGTGGTGCCAAAGGCTGTGAGGATAATGGGAATATTATTTTTTAACGAAGGTTTTTGCATCTGTGTTTTCCTGTTGGCGGATATGGGTTTGAAGTATTTTGATATGTCCAAGGGTGGCCCGGGCAGATTTTTTATGGGATTTAAAGTCCGCAGCCTTTGAAAAGGCTTTATGGGCTTTGTTAAGGCGGTCCTTATCTTGGGGATTCTGGTCCTGTGAATTCTGGTTCAGGGCGGCATATCCCAGCATGAGCCAGGCCTGGCCCAGGATCTTCGGATCGGGTTTTCTGGCGGCTGGTGTTAAAAGGGCTTTCACCAGGCACTCATAGGAATCGGCAGCCCTTGCATATTTTTTTTGTCGGTACAATATCCGGGCTTTCAGGCCAAGGAGCCTGATATCCTTGGAATAGGACAACCCTTTTTTAATCCAGGCAAGGGCCTTGTCCGGGTCATGGGCCAGAGAACAGGCCTGGCTGATTTTCAGAATATGTTCCGGGGTCTGGGTCTCTTTTATGGCTGCCTGATATAGCCGGGCGGCTTTGACGGGGACCTCAAGACCCAGATACAGATCACCGGCCAGCATGAGCTCCCTTTGGGTCATGGGGGTGAGATATCCGTAAATGACCAGGGCGGCTAATCCTTGTTTTAATTGATCGCCGTTCAGGTGGATCTGGCACAGGGCCATCCACCATTTGGGTTCCAGGGGGTCGGTCCGGGTCAAAAACCTGGCAAATCCCAATGCCTTTTTCTCCATTTTCAAGGAAAGATATTGATACAAAAGGAGCTCCTGCCATTTTTTCTTTTGTTTACCCTTGGTTTTTGTGGCCAGTTCCTCAAGGATCGGCAGGGCTTGGGAATAGCGTTCCAGGGAAAACAGGATATTAACAAGGCTTTTTTTCCATTCAAGACGAATCGTGTCCGGATGGGACTGTATCAGACGCTCAAACACGGTCAGGGCCTTTTTTGGATCATCGGCCTGGAAATAGCAAACCCCGGCATAATACAGATGAATGGGTTTGGGTGTTTTGGAGGTCTTGTAGCCATTTTCAAAGGCAAAACCTGCCCTGGTAAAAAGGGATGATTCATACAGGCTTTTGGCCAGGTTGAGCCATCCGGCACAAAAGGCGGGATTCTGCTGCACCGATGCCTGAAAGCACAGAACAGCGCTTTGGTTTTGATTAAGGGTGAGGTAGTAGTTGCCCAAAAGAAAATGGATATAATAGTGGTTGGCGGGGTTCTTTTTTTTGAATTCTTCCAGCAGGGAAATGGCGCGGCTGATCTCTCCGGCCTGGAACATGGCCTGGGCACGGGTCACGCAGATGCCAGCGGCCAGGGAAAGCGTGTCCTGATTGGTATTGAGATTTGCAGGCTGATTTACAGCTTGGGCATTCGCAAAAATCGGGGTAAGAAAGATGAAAAACCAGAGGAGTGTGACCCGTAGGGATATGGGGTTGATTCGTTGTTTCATTGGTTCTCCAGTCTGAATCGTATGGTGGTCTGGGCCAGTGTGGCAACCGGGATACCCTCGATGGTTCCGGGCTTGAATTTCCACTGGGACACGCAGGCGGACACACTTTTATCAAATATGTGTTCGGGCTTTGATTCAAGGATTCGGATCTGTTGGATCATCCCCTTTTGGGTCACCAGAAATTCCACGGTTACGTATCCTTCAATTCCCCGGCGGGTTGCCAGCGGGGGATAGATGGGCGGGATCTTCACCAGGGGGGTAAGGGGGGAATCCAGTTCGCCCATGGTATAGTGGGGTTTGAGCATGGGACCACCCATGGAAAAGTGTTCAAGGCCCGGCATCACAAGATCCATGGAATCCCTCGGCAGTTTTGGATTTAATTGAAAGGCAAGCTGTGGTCTCAGGGTTGGTTTCAGGCTTGATTTTACCTCTGATCTTATCTCTGATTTCTGTTTAAAAGATTTTAGGACCTTTGTTTTCGCCGGTTTTACTTGCTTTGGTTTTTCCGGCTTTTTTTGGGGGGGGGAGGCGGCGTTTTTGATCCGGATGACCTGGACCTGACGGATCTCTTCCAGGGGGCAGGGCCTGTCCGGAAACTTCTGGATGAGTCCCGGCATGAGGCCAAAGAGGCTGACATTGAGCAGAACGGAACCGATCAGGGCAAAGGCCCAGCCAGAAAAGGATCGCAGGGAAGGCATGGCGATCAGGCTCCTGGATCCAGGTTTGCTGCGATGGCAACATTTGGGGCCCCGGCAAGTTTGCAGGCATCCATCACCGTGATCACAAGACCGGTCAGGCTGTCCTTGTCCGCCACAATCACCACACTGCCTTCCGGGTTTTCCGCCAGGGCCCGTTCCACATTGACCCGGACCGCCCGGACATCCACCCTGCGCCTGTCAATGTGGATGGTATTATCCTTTGTCACGCCGATGAGGATGGTGGGGTTTGTTTTATTGATGGCGGTTGAAGCGGTGGGTCTTGCGATGTCCACACCTGTTTCTTTTACAAAAGAGGTGGTGACCAGAAAAAAAATTAATAAAATAAACACCATATCAATGAGCGGGGCAATATTTAACTCAAGGTTTTTTGAATTTGCCCGTCTGGCAGCACTGATGTTGAGCATGGTAAGTTTTTCCTTTCTTTATAAAAAGTATCTATAAAAAATGTCTATAAAAAGCGTTTTAGATAGATGCCCGTGGCAGCGATCCGATACTTTAGGTTATTGGCTCTTTTGGTTAAAAAACCCGCCATGTAAAGGCCGGGGATGGAAACCATGAGCCCTGTCTGTGTAGAGATCAGGGCCACGGAAATACCCCCTGCCATGGCGTTGGCATTGCCGGTGCCAAAATGGGTAATGACAGCAAAGGTCTCCATCATTCCCAAGACCGTGCCCAAAAGTCCTAAAAGGGGGGCAACCCCTGCCAGGACACCGATAACACCAAGATAGGTGTCCACCGACGTCACCCGTCTTACCACAATTTCATCCAGGATAAATTCATCCAGATGGGGATCATGGCTTCTGGTCAAAATCAATTCTCGTACCAGCAGCGAAGTGACGCCCTGGTATCGGTCATGTGGCATCTGGTTTGTTTTCACAAGTTCCCCAGCTTTTTTTCGGGGTATGTTCGTACCATAAAGCCTGCGCATGAACAGGACCCGGTTGATGATCAAAAGCCACAGACAAAGGGATATGATCAGGAGGGGGACCATGACGACCCCGCCTGATTGGATATAACGTTCCATGGACAATAAGAGCGTTTTGATCATGGTTTTATAGCCTGGAACCATTCCGGTTCATAAACACCAGGTTGACAAAGGCCACGGACTTTTCTTCCATTTTGGATATCTGGGTTTCAACCCTGCGGCTTAAAAAGGTATGGGCCATCATGATGGGGATGGCCACGGACAGGCCCAGCATGGTGGTGACCAGGGCTTCTGAAATACCGCCGGACATCATCCGAGGGTCTCCTGTGCCATAGTAGGTGATCACATGAAAGGTGTTGATCATTCCGGTGACGGTTCCCAAAAGGCCCAGCAGGGGGGCGATGGCCGCCAGCATCCCCAGGGTGGACAAAAAACGTTCAATCCTGGGGATCTCACCCAGGATGGCTTCCTGGAGGGCATTTTCCATGTCCTGCCGGGTCTGGTCCTTAAAGGCCAGGGCGGTCAGCAGTACCTTGGGAATGAGTTTTTTATGGCCCAATTCCAGAAATGTCCGGCAGCCTTCCCAGTCATCGGCCATGATCCGTTCTTTGAGCGTTTGCATCAAGTTCTCAGCATTGGTTTGTCTGCGGGTAAAAAAGACAATTCTTTCAATGAGAATACACCCCGCCAGCACCAGAATGATTAGTATGGGCCAGACAATGGCCCCGCCCTTGGGAATCTGATCTGCCAGATTCAGCTGATGGGCCAGCTGCCGGATGGCGCCGCCCTTTGAGATGTCCATATAGACATCATCGCTTTGGCCCTGGATATAGGCGGCAATCTTGCGACTTACCCCTGGGGAGGGAAGTTTGGAAAGGGCGAAATATTGCTGGCTATGGTCGGAATACAAGAGAAACCCCAGCTCTTTACCCAGCTGATAAATCCCGGTAAAATTACCCAGGATCAAAAGGGTTGCCTCCTGTTCTTTTCCTTTTCGGTCGATGATTTGGCCGGAGGTCAGGGCCACCTGGCCGGATAGATCTATTTCGTTAAACAGGTGATCTGTCATCATTTCCAGGTCATCCATGGAGGGGAATCTCTTCTGATCTGATTTTTCCTGGCCCAGGATGGGGTCTAAAAATGCATGGCGCCCCGGGGCAAGTCCCGATTGAAGACTTTGAAGCAAAAGGGTCTTCAGATCCTTGGCATGGCTCCTGGCAAATCCTGCAAACTCCTGGTTCTCGGCCCGGGTTTTTTCAAGGTCCTGGTTGAGCCGGCCTTCCTCTTCCTTCAGCTTACCCAACCGCTGGCGGATCTTTTTGTTTTTGAGGTTCACGGTTTGAATATTTGTTTCAAAATCTGCGATGGCTTTTTTGAGGGCCTGGCGATTATTTTTAATTATAAGGGACTGGGTTTTGGCCTCTTTCAGGGCTTCTTGTTTTTCCGCCATGGCTTTTTGGACCAATCGGCTGCGCTGCCGGGCAAAGGCCCTATGATCCGATCGCATATCAACTCTTGTGTCCGATTTAATGTTTGGTTTAAGATTTGGTTGAATGCCCGGGGTGGGTGTGTCTGCCTGGGCAGCAACGGTCAGGCTTGCTAGGAAAACCATATAGATACCGATTAAAAGACAGGGGGTTCTCATTGAGCATCTCCTTTAAGGGCCAGGCCTCCCAGGGGGAGGGACAAAAGCTCCACGGGTTTTCTCTTGGTGCCGATTTCCACTGCCGAACAGATGGCGGGAAGATATACGTCGGAAAGGGGCTGCCATGCGGATTGGGCCACATTAAAGCGGGCGCAGGACTGCTGGTCCAGGGATAAAAAGAAGAGGGAGACACGGCCCAGGCGGAAAATACTGCCGGTGGTTGCTTTGCCTCCCATTATTACCTTCTCCTGGTATACTTCGATGGTTGCGCCATATTCGGCTTCAACAAACAGGGCTTCCATCACCCGTCTGTATTTTTCAGCCACGGATACTCCGGGGTCATTGATTTCCTTTTCAAGGGAGGTTATTCGCAGGGTCCGTTCTTGTTGTAAAAAAGGGGTGTCCGCTGCCACAACGGCGGCGAGTCTGTCATACACAGCTTGTACAAAGGGGAACAATTCCTTTTGAATTCTTAATGAGGCCTGTTTTTGTTGAATAAGGGCCAGGTTTTGGGCTTTTTGAATCTGTTCCGCTGCGGTCATCTCCTGGTTTTCCAAAACCAGTGTCCCATACTTCTCTTCAAGCTGTTCGTACAAGAGGACCAGGTCTGATCGTTCCTGTTCCCATAGGTCCCCTTGTTTCTGGCTTTCCTGGCGGATGCTAACCGAATGTTCAACGGACTGGGTCAGTTTATCTGCAATGTTGGTCTGGCCGAGTGCGAGGGAGGCCAAGGCAGCAAAGGCGAATCCCCAGAAAAAAATTTCTGCTCGGATACCTCTTGTGTGTTTAGTTGTCATTAATGTTCTCCGCCTGTGAGTGGGGGTTGATTAAAAATACCCATGGCTTTTGGGATATGGGGTTGGGTCTGACCTCAACCCTTGTTTGATATACCGCCTGGATAGATTCCTGTGTTAACACCTCTTCCGGGGTACCGGCCTTGAAAATTTTGCCCTGATTTTTGTCCATGAGCACCAGCCGGTCGGAATACTCGGCGGCCAGGTTCAGGTCGTGGAGCACCATGAGAATGGTCAAAGACAATTGGGCTTTAAGGGTGTTGACAAGGTTTAGCACCCGGACCTGGTGGGTAATATCCAGGTGGGCCGTGGGTTCATCCAGAACCAGCAGGGAAGGTTCCTGGGTCAATGCCCTTGCAATGGCCGCCAGCTGCCGCTCGCCTCCGCTGATCTCATTGATTTTGGCATGGGAAAGATCTGCAATCCCTGTCATTTCCATGTAGCGTTGGGCAATGGCCAGATCTTTCTGACTTTCAAAAAACTGATATCGCTCAAAAAAAGGCAGCCTACCCAGCAGCACATAATCCATGACGGTCATGGCAGCCGGATCAATGGTTTGCATCACCACTGCCAGGTGACGGGCAAGATCTTTGTTGGAAAGGGTTTTTACCTCCTGACCCTGGATATGGATGGTGCCGGTTTCGGGCAGGATGCTTCTTAAAATTGTTTTGATCAAGGTGGTTTTGCCGCAGCCGTTGGGCCCGATAACAGAGACAAACTCTCCTGGTGCCACGGAAAATGAGATATCCTTGAGGATGATTTTCTGCTTGTACCGAAAGTTAAGATGCTTTATTTCCAGCACGTTTCTCGCCATGTTCTCCTTTGTTTTGTCATCGTTCACAGGGTTACTTGTCATAGTGTGACCTGCTTTCTTGAAAGGGCCCATATAAACATCACCCCGCCGATGATCCCGGTAATCACCCCCACGGGAAGCTCCAGGGGTGCGATGATCATCCGGGCAATCACATCGCACAGGGTGAGAAAGGCTGCCCCTGAAAGAAAGGAGGCCCCAAGCAGAATCCTATGGTCCGGGCCTGTGATCATCCGAACAAAATGGGGTACAATGAGCCCCACAAACATGATGATACCGGCCACTGCCACGCTCAACCCCGTTAAAAAGGAGGCCGTGATAAAAAGGATTTTTTTGGTCCGGGGGGTGTTGATTCCCAAATTGGCCGCTTCTTCATCCCCCAAAGCCAGGGCGTTCAGATCCATGCAGAAAAAATAGGAGATAAACAGCCCCACAACGGATCCGGTACAGCAAATCCTGATCAGGGTGGTATCGGGTTCATCCAAGGATCCCATGATCCAGAGAACAATGTTCTGGAGATCATCGGTTTGGGACAGAGCCATGAGCAGCATGACCAGAGAAGAAGCCACATAGGAGATCATCACCCCTGTTAACAGCATCCGATTGGACCGGACATTCTGGTGATTCCGGTTCAGGTGGTAGACCAGGAAAATCACCAGACTGGCCCCGACGAACCCGGACAAAGGATAGGCAATGATGCCGATGACGGCGTAAAATTCCCACAGAATATTGACACAGACCCCCAGGGATGCCCCGCCGGAAATGCCCAGGGTGTAGGGTTCCACCAAAGGATTTCTGAACATGCCCTGGAGAAGGGTTCCGGCAAGGCTTAAGGCACCGCCGATGCCCATTCCCAGCAAAATTCTGGGCAGCCGGATCCCCATGAGAATACTGTATTCTGCGGTGTCCTTTCCTCCCAGCAGGATGTCTGGAATCTGGTTTACAGGAATACCGGCACTGCCCGTGCACAGGGCCAGAAGCCCAACCGCCGCCACAAGAACTGAAAGTCCCAAAAGGATCAGTCCCCATTTTTTTAGCCGAGGGTTCATTGAGTCCTCCATGGGATCTCAGGATGAAGCAGGGGCAACACCTCCCCCAGGCCCTCAATAAAAGTGTCCGGGGTGGGACTGCAGATCATTTCAGGGTCCAGCACATGGACCCGGTTGTTTTTTACCGCATCAATGCTCTTAAATCCCATCCATTTTTTCCGTTCAAGTTGTCCGGCGCGTTTGGAACTTCCCATGGTGGCAATGAGAATAACACCGGGATTTTCCCGGAGCACCTTTTCCCTGCTGTAAATGCCCGAAGATTCATTTTCCGCAATGTTAATCCCACCGCCATACCGGATATATTCGTTGATAAACATCTCCCGGTTAGCAGAATGAAGGGGTTTGAGCCCGATCTGCAAAAAAACCCTGGGTTTGACAAGATCCCGTGTCCGTTCAAGAATCTGGTTGGCCTGGGTTTGGGCCTTGTCCACTATGATTCGGGCAGCCGGCTCCTGTCCCAGGGTTTTTCCGATCATGAGGGTCATTTCGCACATCTGTTCAAATGTTTTCGGATTTTGGGCCCGAAGGATGTGGATGGATTGCCCTTCCAGGATTTTGAGCTGTTTCTCCCGGGATAGGGCACTGGCAATCACCAGATCCGGCTGCAGGCGAATGATTTTTTCAACATTCATCTGGGTGACCGATCCGATTTTTTCCTTGAATTGTGCCGCTTTTGGGGTGTTGCAATAGGTGGTATCGGCAATCAGACGGTCCTGGGCCCCCACAAGATAGATGGTCTCTGTGATAATGGGGGAAAGGGAAATCACCCGCAAAAAGGCAGGTGTGGCTGAAACATGTCCGGCGGTCCCCGATAGAACTATGGCTATACACCAACGCAATACCATTCTATTCATGGGGCACCTGTTCATGGGATACCCGGTCATGGGATACCCGGTCATAGGTGACCTGTCCCAGGGCACCGGTAAATATAGCGTTTAGAGCTGTTTTAAGCACCAATGGTATGTGCGGATCAAAGATAAGCGCCTGGACTTTTTCCACCTCATATCCTGCAATCTGCGAGGCAATGGTTCGGCACCACTCCTGATAAAAATTTAAATCCCGGATCAGGCCTCGTTCGTAGGCATCACTCAGGGCAAGGGCGGATTCTAAGAACGCGGCATATTTTTTTTCCAGCACCAGGTGCTCCACAGTGCTGGCAAACTTATTTTTTGTGACCCCCTTTTGATGCATACAATCGCAGGTTACACCGGTTGCAAGACTGTACAAGGATATTTTTCTTTCCTTGAGACGCTGAAAAATATGGCGATTGGAAGTGATTTTGTTCTGGTTGAGGATTGCTTCGTTCACCCCGGCATAAACGGCCTTTCCAATGAGTTCCCCCATTTTTGAATGACCCCCGGCATTTTTGATGAGCTCCCCTTCCCCCTGCACCACCAGGACATTGTCGGTTCCCGTTCCCGTGGCGCCGTTTACCAGGGGAGAATAGGAACTTCTGACATCCAGGTCCTCAAGTGCCGCCGTTTTGGCCTCCGTGGCCGCAATAATGGCCCGGGTCATGGCCCGTGTGGACAATTTCATGTTGGTCAGAAGAATGATGTTGATGGTGCCGGGTTCGTAAAACTGCCCCTCATCCTTTGACATGCGAACCGCATTGGACAGGACACCGGCCGTGACCAGGGCGGTCACTTTCATTTTCTTGAAGGTTTTTTGAGCCACACTCAGGTTGTCCATATCCGCCCCTGTCATCAAAAAGGAAGCGGATTTTTTTTCTCGACCATTGGCCCTTAAAATTTGGGTGCGGATATCATCGATCCCCTTCCGGTGTCCCGGCCCCCAGGTGGGAGGGGGTGAATAATGGTTGCCCACGGTTAAAATATTATCCCGCTGACCTTCAAGGGTGGACACAATGGTCTGGGGACGTTTGAAATCCACCACTAGTGTCTTGTTTGTAAAATCATAGATATCGCAAGAGTTGATCCCGGCTGAACGTACATAATCCAGGTCTATCTTGATGGGGCGTGACCGGGTGATCTTTACAGGAAGAATATCATTGGCCGGATCTGCAAACGAGTCGGTGTAAATCATGGAGGAAAGCCAGGAGACAAAATAGCCCGAATGGGTTGCAGCCCTGCAGGTAAGCTCACAGGGGAAATAATAAATCTCATGGTTTCTTACAGCATCCACCTCTTTCCAGCCCGGCTGTGAAAAAAAGGCCTCTGCCACCTTCCGGTCATTGCCGCAGCCGTAGATCACCTGGGGGTTAAACCCCATCCACTCCTCCCGGCTCACCGCAACCACACTGCCCTCTCGCCCGAAGTCCGGCGGGATGCCACCGGACAGACGAATCAATTCATTTTGAAAAGAGGTATTTCCCGGGGTCATGATTTTGTCACGGCCCATGAGACGGATCACCCGTTTTCGCTGGTCGGGAACGGCCCGGGCCAGTTTCTTTTGGATGTGCGCTATTTCCAGGCGATTTTTTTTGATCATCTGCCGGGCCTGATCTTCCCGGTTGAATAATTTCCCCAGGGCCAGGATAGTACCAAAGGACTGTTCAATGTTGAGGGTGTCATAGATAAAGAAGGGAATGCCTGCCTTTTCTAACGCCTCCATGATCTGATTGTGAAAAGGTCCCAGGATAATCAGATCCGGTTGAAGCGCTTTTATCCGTTTAACCGAGGGCATGAAGAACCCGCCCACAATGGCTTTTTCTGCTGCCCCTTCCAGGGTGGCATCGTGATAGGTCAAGCCGATAATGGCTTTTCCCGCTCCGATTTCAAACAAAATTTCACTGGCGCTCGGCACCAGACAGACCACCTTTTTTGGCAGATTTTTAAAAACCTGATCAACGTTTGAGGGATCTATTGCCCCAGAGGAGGCAAGCCCATTGATGGGGGGAAGCCAGAACAGCACCATACAAAAGGCCAGAATAATGATTCTGCCCCTATTCTTTTTTGTTTTCACAATCAGTTTCCAATTTGTTTAAGGTAATTAATCGGCTATCTCATATTCCGGTGTTTTTTTTCCTCCGTCCGGGTGATTTGGGGTTCGATATAATTTCATATCGGATCCAAATTCATAATCCGGCAAGCGCCCAAAGCCCCGGGGATGATTTTCTGTCCGGTAGATCCGACCATCATTTCCCAGGTCATAGTCTGGCTTTTCACTATGGCCTCTTGGGTGGAACACGGTTCTGAAAAATTTTCCTTCGCAAATCAGGTAGATGGGTTCTTTGTTTTTCAATGATGTTGGGGTGGATACCTTAAAGATCTTGAGCTGATGTTGTTTCATTGCAAGCCTCCCTTTTGGTGTTTGCTGGGTTCTCTTAAGGGAGAACCCAAAATTAAAAAACAACCCGCCGTGGATCAGGCTTGAAATGCCTGGGTCTTGGACAAAAAAAAATCCGGACCGATTTAAAAAAATCGATCCGGAGTATCCCTTTGCTTCATCCAAGATCCAAAAACACCCCTTCGTCCTCGAAGGGTGTGCAACATTTCAGGTAGGTCTTCTGACTATTGGATCTTCCTAGTAGCTTTTGCCTTCCCATCAAGTTTACAATTGACAGTGGCGTGAAAAAAGCGTTCGTCCCCAATTACAGCGGCGGGCCCGTCCCTGATTTTCACAGGTGTTCCCTATTAAGCATTTTCATGCACCTGAACTGATATGTTCTTAGGTTGAAAAAAAATTAAAGTCAACATTAATTTTGAAAGCCGGAGTGATCATTTTTTATGGGTGGTCGGAAATATCGGTAAAACTTGTAAAGATCTCCCTTTGGAGGCGATTTACCGCATTGCCAAAACGATCTCTGGGCCTGGGCAGGTTAATTGGATATTCTGCATGAATTCTGCCCGGGGATGGTGATAAAATGACGATTCTGTCGGCAAGACAGATCGCCTCCTCAATACAGTGGGTGACAAAAACCACTGTTTTGGGATGGGCGGCCCAGATAGCCTGAAGTTCTTGATCAAGGCGATATTTGCTTAAAGCATCCAGAGCGCCAAAGGGTTCATCCATGAGAAGAATGGCCGGATCAAGGGCAAGAATCCGGGCAATGGCTGTCTTTTGTTTCATCCCTCCGGAAAGTTCATGGGGCATGGCATTTTCAAATTTTCCAAGACCGACAAGAGAAAGATAATAACGTGCAAGCCTAATTCTCTCCTCTCTGGGTATGGGCCTGTGATCAAGGCCAAAGGTGATATTTTCCAGGACCGTGAGCCAGGGGTAGAGACTGGGTTCCTGGAAGACAACACACCGGTCTGGTCCTGGGCCAAGTATAGGCTTTCCAGCCATGAGGACTTCTCCTGTGGTTGGAAATTCAAAGCCGGCAAAGATATTGAGCAGCGTAGTTTTGCCGCACCCACTGGGGCCGATCACACAGACAAATTCATTTTCAAAGATGGCAAGGTTTAATGCCCCAAGCGCAAGGGTCTCATGGCTCATGACATGATTTTTAAAACGCTTGGCCACGTTTCGGCATTCCAGGATCGGTTCAGTTCTCATTGCGACGCATCCCTCCGATTCGTTCTGCTGCCCGGTTTTCAATCACTGAGAAGATGCCTTTTTCTATCACAAGGCCCATAATGGTTATAAGCCCGATGCAGACAAACGAGGCTTCGAAATCAAGTGACCACCGGGCTTGAATCAATGAGTACCCAAGTCTCTGGCTCACACCGGCGATCATTTCAGCGGCAATGAGAACTCTCCACCCATTTGCAAGACCAATTCTGAGCCCGTTTATGACGGGCATGACGGCACAGGGCATCATGACTTTAAAAAAACGTTTCAAGGGAGGGACTCCCATCATCATTGCGGTTCGAATATATAGGGGGGGCACGTTGCGAATACCGCTTGTCGTATTAATAACCACCGGCGGCAGAGCCGACACAACGATCATAAAAAAAGTGGAGCCCTCGCCGATACCAAACAAGAGAAGAGCGATTGGAATCCAGGCAAGTCCCGGAATCAGCTGGAGAACGTAAATTAACGGCATGGCAATATCATAGGCCCGCCGGGATACCCCTAAAAGTCCACCAATCCCAATGCCTACAAAGGCTGCGCAGGAATACCCGGCAAACCACCGGAACAAACTTTTGCCCAAATGCTCTGCAATGGAGGCATCGTAAAGCAACTGGCCCGAGGCGAGCTGAATAAAACGGGAATAGACATCCATGGGGCCTGGAAATAATTTTCCAGAAACTTGTGTCGTCCACAGGGAGATGGTCATCCAGATGCCGAAAAACAGGATAAGTGTACACAGACGATTCATCCATGGATGCCATTTTTTGTCAATTCGATGGGGTTTCATATATCAGTGTTCAAAATTTATTATGGCCCGGATTTGTAACGAATGGCTGTAAAATCCGGCATCTGTGAAATTTTGCCAGCCGTTAATAGAAATTTTGCCGTGGTCTCAAGGCTCTCCAGGGTTTCAGGGCCAAGGCCCACGGTATAGTAATGATTGGCCATGGCAGCCTCAATTACGTCTATATTCAACCCTGAAATCCTTGAAAGGATCTTTGCCGTTTCTCCAGGGTTTTCCCTTACAAATAGTGCAGCTTGTGCCAGGGCCTTAAAAAACCGGTCTGTCATGCCTGGATTTTTCTCTATAAATTTGACATTTCCTAGCATGCAGATGGGGTAGGTATTGCCCAGATCACCCAAAGAGACAAAATCCCTGCCCAGCTGTTTTGAGACGGCCAAAGACGGGGTTGGCTCGCTGGCAACAATGGCATCAAGTTCGCCGACTGCCAAGGCGGTAAGCTGGAGGGAAGGTGCCATATCAATCAAGGCGTCTTTCAGGTCCAGGCCATATTTTTTGGCAAATAGCATCAAGCCGCCATGGGTGGAGGTTCCGAATTTGACCCCGATTTTTTTTCCGACAAGATCCTTGGGGTATTGGATTTTGGAATCAATTCCCACTATTATTCGATGGCGTTTCTCTCCCCCACCGTGGCTGGTTAAGAGCTTAAACCTGTCCCCATGGCGGGAAAGGGCAATGATGGCGGCGGTGTCTCCCATGGTTCCAATGACAGCATCTCCATATATCAGTGATTCCGTGCATTCAGGCCCGCTGTGAAACCGTTTTGCCTCAACAA